>NZ_JAUBVR010000092.1:0-19048 GCF_036705955.1 Microcoleus sp. A6-C6
CATCTTTATTTGGCAATTTTACTAGCTTTTTCATTTTAACCCTTTTTTGGCATACTCGCCAAAGTGAGATGCACCCGAACTGACCATAAAGAAACAATTACACTCGGCACTCCTGCTGAAATTAAAGCGCGCGATAAACCAATCACCCCATCCCCGGTAATTCTGCCTTCTCCAGTGTTGCAGGCACTCAAAACAACTAAACTTGCTTGCAGTTTCATGTCGAAAATCTCTTCTGCGGTCAATAAGCCATCATCACCCCCAGAAGGAGCCATAGCGATCGCACTTCCCAATCCGCGCAGATCATCGAGCAATCCGTGGGTTGCTAGGTGAATAATTGATGCTTGGGGCATTTTTTGGACGATCGCAGCTTTTGTACCTTGCGCGCCTGTAATCGCTTGGGTGTTGAGCAGAGGGGCGATCGCTCTGGCTTCGGCTTCGGCTCCCGGTAGAGGAGACAATTGCCGTTTGGGTTCTCCTGGAGAAGGAGACACGCTCGGCATCGTGGGATTGCCCAATACTAGAGCATTACTGCTGTTAGGTTGCTTCTGTGCTAACTTCTGTTGTCGAGTTAATGCCAGAACTTGAATCGAGGGGGAGGTGAGAATCGTGTGTTTTTCGATTAAGTAAGTGCCGTTAGCATCTTGCAGGGCGGGAAAAGGCACCTGGAACAAGGAACCTTGGGGAATGAAAATGACATGGGCATTGGGATCTTTGGGTAGGAGGCTGGCAATGGGCTCGATCAGCAGTTGATGCAGTGTCGGTAAGTCTGGTTGGGGTTGGGTGGAGCCAAGACTGCTGCGACTGCGAACGGCAAGGAATTCTTGATTGCCAATAATTAAGCTGGCTAGAGAGGCGTTGTGTTTTTGCCAGAGGGGTTTGAGGTCTACCTCGCGGAATGTGATTTCACCCGTGGGTTGAATTACCCAGATGTAGAGTGCGGATTCACGCCCTTCTTGTTTGCCCTGAATCTGGAAGTCTTCGGAGATGATGGAATACTGCACCAAAGTGGCGTTCTGTGCTTTGGCGATTTGTCGGATTTGATCCTGGTTGGGAGAAGTGTTAATCACCGGATTGGTAGAACCTGAAGATAAGCGTTCACTCAGGAGATCGACAAAGGCACGAGCGCGTCCCCGTTCGGAAATTTCTAAGGCTGCGATCGGGTTATTTTGAGCCACCCGGACTCGTTGTAAAATCTTATAGGTGCGAGCTTGTTCTTCAAAGATCGAGACTTTATTCGCGTCGTTGGAGCCGAGCATTTGACGCATCGATTCCCAAACTTGAATCGCATTGACGAGCATTTTCTCAGCTTCTGTTGGGTTGCCAGCTCTCCAGAACGCCGCTCCGAGGTTGTTGAGCGCCAAACCCTCCCCCTGGCGGTCTTTAATTTCGCGGGCGATGGCTAAACTCTGCTGTGCATACTCAATGACTTTGGCATAGTTGCCCAGAGAGTAGTAAGCGGTTCCCAAATTCCCCAGTGCACTCCCTTCCCCTTTGCGGTCTTTAATTTCGCGGGCGATGGCTAAAGTCTGCTGTGTATACTCAATGGCTTTGGCATAGTTGCCCAGAGAGAGATAAGTGGCTCCCAAATTGCCCAGTGCCGTACCTTCACTTTTGCGGTCTTTAATTTCGCGGGCAATGGCTAAACTCTGCTGTGCATACTCAATGGCTTTGGCATAGTTGCCCAAATAGACGTAAGTGGCTCCCAAATTGCCCAGTGCTGCCCGTTCTCCTTGGCGGTCTTTAATTTCGCGGGCGATCGCTAACTGTTGCTGTAAATACTCAATGGCTTTGGCATAGTTGCCCAGAAAGCGGTAAGCACCTCCCAAAATGCCCAGTGCCACACCTTCCCGTTTAAAATTTTTAATTTCGCGGGCGAGGGCTAAACTCTGCTGTGCATACTCAATCGCTTTGGCATAGTCCCCCAGATTGAGGTAAGCGAGTCCCAAATTGCCCAGTGCCGTACCTTCATTTCGGCGGTCTTTAATTTCGCGGGCGATGGCTAAAGTCTGCTGTGTATACTCAATCGCTTTGGCATAGTCCCCCAGAGAGCCGTAAGCATTTCCCAAATTGCCCAGTGCATCATTCTCCGTGTCACGGGCTTTAATTTCGCGGGCAATGGCTAAACTCTGCTGTGCATACTCAATGGCTTTGGCATAGTTGCCCAGAGAGCTGTAAGCGATTCCCAACTTGCCCAGTGCTATACCTTCATTTTGGCGGTCTTTAATTTCGCGGGCGATGGCTAAACTCTGCTGTGCATACTCAATGGCTTTGGCATAGTCGCCCATATCGATGTAAGTGACTCCCAAATTGACCAGTGCCGCACCCTCGCTCTGGCGGTTTTTGATGGTGCGATAAATTTGCAGTGCCTGTTGCCAAGAATTCAGCGCTGCTTGGAATTGACCTGTCTGATTCTGTTGAATCCCCTGCCGCAACAGCCGATCGCCCTCTGCTTGACGAGCATCCGTAGTTTGAGCGATCGCTGAGAAGAGAGAGTCAGGAGTAGTTAATAGCGGGATAGTGGCAAGCAGAAACAGGGAAATGGAAGCTAGGAAAACATGAGTGAGCCTAGAGTGGGTTGATTTGAGTCGCTTAAATGGGGAATACAGCATAGGATTCTAGAGTTGGAATTTAGAGAATTAGCCCGATCGCTCTTTCTGCCGTCGTCGTGCCAGCGCCTCAATCTGCCACAGGCGATCGACCTTCATAGAAGCTTACTCTGTCTCCCCGATCTCGCGGCCGCGATGGGGACTCTAATCTGAATTAGACAACAATTTTAGCGATCGGGCGATCGGCTTGAATCAAACCATATCCAGTGGCATAGTCAAATCCAACATCAAAACCTGACGTGTTTAGCTCGTGGGATGGGCGGGATGCCCATCCCACAAACTTGTGGAAGTTCTTTAATTCTCATTCCTGAGTGCGGATTTGCTATCCTGTCAACCCATTCCGATTAGCTGTTGTCATCAAAATGTACTCAACTTGAGCCGGAGTTAAATTCGGATTGGCATTCAAAACTAAAGCAGCTACACCAGATACTTGTGCTGTTGCCATAGATGTACCGCTGTAGGTTTCGTAGCTGTCATAGGGAGTTGTAGAATAGATGTCTACTCCCGGAGCAACTACGTAATCTAAAGGTCTCGAACCCGCACGGTTAGAGTCGTCATCCATTCTGCCTGTTACATCAATGCTGCCCACCGCAATTCCCCAGCGATTGGCATTACGAGCTGGATAAGCTGGTTGGATATCGCCAGAATTTCCGGCTGCCATAATCACAACAGAGCCTTTGTTATTTGCATACTGAATTGCCTCATTCACCACGTTGTCAGATAAAGAATCACTTCCCAAGCTGAGGTTAATTACATCGGCTCCATTATCAGCAGCATAACGAATTCCAGCAGCAACATTATTCGTCTGGCCACTACCAAAGGCGGACAACACTCTGACAGGCATAATCTTTGCATTGTAGGCAATTCCTGTGATGCCAAAATTATTTCGTTCCGCCGCGATCGCACCTGCTATGTGAGTCCCGTGGCCCTCGAAACTCGTATCCATTGGGTCGTTGTCGCCCCACACAAAATCCCAACCCCGAATATCATCAATATATCCGTTGCGATCGTCATCAATGCCATTTCCGGCAATTTCACCAGGGTTCCGCCAAATATTGCCATCCAAGTCAGGATGGGTGTAGTCAACACCGCTATCCACGACAGCTACAACAATGCCATTTCCTGTAATGTTTTGATTCCAAACTTCCGGTGCATTTATGACATCTAGCGCCCAATTAGTTCCGCCCAGATCGGGAAGAGCAGGGAAAAGACTTGAGCGGTTTAAGGTGCTGGAAACTGCTGCATTTGCATTCACCAAACCGTAGCCGTAATTACTATTAAAAGGGCCACTAGGTGTTGTAATATCTGGCACTACAGGAACAGAGGTTGCAGAAAGACTCAGGTTGTAATTGGTAGAGCCTGAGTAGCTAGAGACTCGGACATAGTATGTTCCAGGAACCAGATTGGATACATTAATTACATCGGGGACGGTGCCACTCTCTTCAGAGGAGCGAATAACTTCACCAGAATCAACTACACCGTTGCGGTTTCTATCTTGAATTAGCTTTACGTCAGCATCCGCTCTCAAACCATCGAGACGCAGGTTAAAATTGCTCTTAGTGTTGATATCGAAGCGGTAGAAATCGTTGGAATCGCCTGTGCCGACAAAATCACTTAAGCTGATGCTACCGTTCTCAACACCAACAACATTACGAGCTGTCGAAAGAGAGTTACCTGGATCGGCTAAATTCAACTGGGAAGCAGATATCGTTCCTGTTAGCGGATCTGCGTTTGCACTGGTTGACTGGGACTGCGGTTTGAGTTGAGTATCGGCGACATCGCCAGTAACTCGATCGCCCGCAGAGAGACTGAGGCCCTCGCCTGCATCACCTACAATAAAATCTGCGATCTGTGTCTGTTGGTCGATGCTGGATGCTACGGGATTAGTAAAGCTAGATTCAGGACTGTAACTAGAAGCATTAAATAGATCGATCGCTCCGTTGAGCAAGTCGCTGTTAGCCGGAAATATTGATTGGGCGAGCGCGTTTGGCTGTTGACTGAAATAAAGGCGATCGTTAAGATTCGTGTTGATGTCTAACATAAGTTCAGATCCCAGAAATTTAGATTCATTATTTACTTAAATCTTAAGCATCTGCGATTACTTTCGCACAGCCAATAAAGACTGAAGTTTTCAAGAGTAATTTATGAGGAATAAATTACTCGCTACGAAGCTATAACAAGCGATCAAAATCCCTGAGCAGAGATAATACTACCTTGAATATCTGCCACTCTTACATTTGACACAAAGCCTACTATGTCGCCGGAATTCCTAGCCTTAATTAGAGTGCCTTGACTCTGTATCGGTTGAGTATCTAATGAACCTGGCGGGGCAAATAGTTTAAAACTTTCTGGTGCATCAAACCCAAATAAAACTGTGACATTTGTCACGTATTGCAAGTCTACATCGGTAGGATTCAAACCGCCTGCCAATCCAATCCGATCGACGCCAACTCTGAAACCTATAATCAAATCCGCATTATTGACATCTGTAACTCCGGGTTCTGCTTGGATGACGTACAAGTTGCTGCCCCCGATTTTGATGGAATTATTATCATCCAAACTTCCTAAAATATCGTGACCCAAACCTCCCACCAGAGTGTCATTTCCGCTAAGGCTGATTAACAAATCATTGCCTCTGCCGCCCAAGAGAATATTGTTTCCTGCACCACCTATCAGAAAATCTGCATCTTGACCGCCGCTGAGAGAGTCATTTCCCTCTTCTCCAGTCAGGAAGTCTTTACCTTTTCCTCCCAATAAAGAATCGTTGCCCAAACCCCCGCTGATAAAATCTTCTCCTTCATTGCCATAAACCAAATCATTAGCTGTTGAGCCAGTGACTACATCGTCACCTGCAAGCATCCAAACTCCCAAAGGAAAATTGGCTGTATTTGCGATCGACAAAGTAACAGATTCGGATGTATTGTCGCCAATTAATCGTCTAGATTCTGACGGATCGGGTTGTAAAGTCATAAAAAAATCCTCTTAACACTTGACTTAAATCTTAAGCAACCCCGATGGAAAAATCATTCGTTCTACCCACAGACTTGATGAGGTATGAGGTGCAAGATTGATTGCGGGAAAGTGCAAAGTAGGTGAAACAGTAGATGGTTCACTTCCATCAGTTTTGAGATAGAGATAACTCGGCGGTTGAAACCGCGTCTACACAAACAAAGTCAGCCTTCGCCGACTGAAGAATACAGATTGTTTCCGATTGTATCGAAATTATTAGTATCCAAAATTAGGAGACTGCACGTGCCGTTTCCCTACCAAAAATAACATTGTAGGGAAACGGCACGTGCAGTCTCTTCTATCATTCCGGTACAACCGGAATTGATAAAATTTAGGATAAAATTTAGGATAAAAAATTGAGCCGATCGCACTATTCATGAAAAATTACTCAGCCTCCCCAATTAAAGTAAATGCCGCCCAATTTCGCGGCTGGGGATGAGTTTTCATCGTGGTTAACATTGCCTGCCGCAAAGCCTGAGCTTTATCTGGATTTTGCTGAAGGTTTTGATAAAATGCCTGCATCAATTCGGCTGTCGGCGCATCGGGAACTGACCATAAAGAAACAATTACACTCGGCACTCCTGCCGAAATCAAAGCGCGGGATAAGCCAATCACGCCATCCCCGGTAATTCTGCCTTCTCCAGTGTTGCAAGCACTCAAAACGACTAAAGAGGCTTGCAGTTTCATATCAAAAATCTCTTCTGCGGTCAATAAGCCGTCATCGCTACCAGAAGGAGCCATAGCGATCGCACTTCCCAATCCGCGCACATCATCGAGCAATCCGTGGGTTGCTAGGTGAATAATCGATGCTTGGGGCATTTTTTGAACGATCGCAGCTTTTGTACCTTGTGCGCCTGTAATCGCTTGAGTATTGAGCAGAGGGGCGATCGCGCGGGCTTCAGCTTCGGCTCCCGGTAGAGGAGACAATTGCCGTTTGGGTTCTCCAAGAGAGGGAGACACGCTCGGCATCGTGGGATTGCCCAATACTAGAGCGTTACTGCTGTTAGGTTGCTTCTGTGCTAACTTCTGCTGTCGAGTTAATGCCAGAACTTGAATCGAGGGGGCGGTGAGAATCGTGTGTTTTTGGATTAAATAAGTGCCGCCTTCATCTTGGAGGGCGGGGAAGGGCACTTGGAACAGGGAACCTTGGGGAATGAAAATGACATGAGCATTTGGATCTTTGGGGAGGAGACTGGCAATGGGATCGATCAGCAGTTGATGCAGTGTCGGTAAGTCGGGTTGGGGTTGAAGAGCGGGGAAACTGCCACGACTGCGAACGGCAAGAAACTCCTGATTGCCAATAATTAGATCGGCGAGAGAGGCTTTGTGTTTTTGCCAGAGAGGTTTGAGGTCTACCTCACGGAATGTGATTTCGCCCGTGGGTTGAATCACCCAGATGTAGAGCGCGGATTCGCGCCCTTCTAGTTTGCCCTGAATCTGGAAGCCCTCATAGATGATCGAATACTGCACCAAAGTCGCGTTCTGTGCTTTCGCGATTTGGCGAATTTGCTCCTGATTCGGAGAAGTGTTAATAACCGGATTGGTAGAACCTGAAGATAAGCGTTCACTCAGGAGATCGACAAAAGCACGAGCGCGTCCCCGTTCGGAAATTTCCAAAGCGGCGATCGGGTTGTTCTGAGCCACTCGGACTCGTTGGAGATGGCGATAGGTGACAGCTTGTCCTTCAAAGATGGAGACTTTATTCGCGTCGTTGGAGCCGAGCATTTGACGCATCGATTCCCAAACTTGAATCCCATTGACGAGCATTTTCTCAGCTTCGGTTGGGTTGCCAGCTCTCCAGAACGCCGCTCCGAGGTTGTTGAGCGCCAAACCCTCCCCCTGGCGGTCTTTAATTTCGCGGGCGATGGCTAAACTCTGCTGTGCATACTCAATGACTTTGGCATAGTTGCCCAGAGAGTAGTAAGCGGTTCCCAAATTGCCCAGTGCACTCCCTTCCCCTTTGCGGTCTTTAATTTCGCGGGCGACCGCTAAACTCTGCTGTGAATACTCAATGGCTTTGGCATAGTTGCCCAGAGAGTCGTAAGCGGCTCCCAAATTGCCCAGTGCATTCCCTTCCCCAAGGCGGTCTTTAATTTCGCGGGCGATGGCTAAACTCTGCTGTGCATACTCAATGACTTTGGCATAGTTGCCCAGAGAGTAGTAAGCGATTCCCAAATTACCCAGTGCTACACCTTCCCCTCGGCGGTTTTTAATTTCGCGAGCGATGGCTAAACTCTGCTGTGAATACTCAATGGCTTTGGCATAGTTACCTATAGAGCGGTAAGCGGATCCCAAATTACCCAGTCCCCCAGCTTCCCCAAGGCGGTTTTTAATTTCGCGAGCGATGGCTAAACTCTGCTGTGAATACTCAATGGCTTTGGCATAGTTGCCCAGAGATTCGTAAGCATTTCCCAAATTGTCCAGTGCCCTACCTTCCCCTTCGCGATCTTTAATGAAGCGTGTGATCGCTAACTTTTGCTGTGCATACTCGATGGCTTTGGCATAGTTGCCCAGCTCGCGGTAAGCATCTCCCAAATTGCCCAGTGCTATACCCTCCCCTTCGCGATCTTTAATGAAGCGGGCGATGGCTAAACTCTGCTGTGAATACTCAATGGCTTTGGCATAGTTGCCCAGATATGAGTAAGCGACTCCCAAATTGTTCAGTGCCCCAGCTTCCCCAAGGCGGTCTTTAATTTCACGGGCGATGGCTAACTGTTGCTGTGTATACTCAATGGCTTTGGCATAGTTGCCCAGATTGTTGTAAGCATTTCCCAAATTCCCCAGTGCATTCCCTTCCCCTTTGCTATCTTTAATGGAGCGGGCGATGACTAAACTCTGCTGGCAATACTCAATGGCTTTGGCCGAGTTGCCCAGATATGAGTAAGCGATTCCCAAATGGTTGAGTGCCCTACCTTCGTTAAGGTGGTCTTTAATTTCACGGGCGATGGCTAACTGTTGCTGTATATACTCAATGGCTTTGGCATAGTTGCCCAGAGAGCCGTAAGCGAGTCGCAAATTGTTTAATGCTGTACCTTCCCCAAGGCGGTTTTTGAGGGCGCGATAAATTTCCAGTGCCTGTTGCAAGGAATTCAGCGCTGCTCTTAATTGACCAGTCTGACGCTGTTGAATCCCCTGCTGCAACAGCCGATCGCCCTCTGCTTCACTAACCTTGATCTCCTGAGCAACAACCGGGAGTGAGAAATGCACAGGAATGTAAAAGCCAACAGACAAAAGGCAAAAGGCGAGGGGAAACAGGAAGCCGGATCGCACTTGACGATTGCTGGATTTAAACAGTGTTAGCGAGAAAGGCTGCATGGGATTTTAGGGTTTGGGAGGGAGTTGGCGTTGTTGTTCGATCGCTCTAATTTGCTTCAATCGATCGCTCCAATCTTTCAAAGGTTCAGCTTCAGAATTAGCCAGAGAATCTAGCAATTCCAGCACGGGCGTTTGGTTTGGAGAAGTTTCAGAGGCTTTGCGCGCTTCGGCGATCGCGTCATACCACAGCCCAGCCTCCGCATACAAATCGATCCGCTGTTGGGGAGTTTGGGCGGCTGCAAGTTGAGTCTGCAACGACGCAGCAGGCTGCACCACTTGGATTTCTGCCGCCGCCACCACATTCCTCGAAGGAACATTCGGATCGCAGACCAACACCACTTGCCACTGATAGGATTGCCCGATCGACAGTTGGGGCAGATTTGCGGGCAAAGCAACCGACATAATTCCTGGCTGACTCTCCATGTCGGTTTTGTAGAGCAGTTGTCCCGTGCGAGTAAACAGCCGGAATTGCAGCGGACGAGAAGTGCGATCGGGTACAAACCAGGTAAAGGTGGGATGCCCAGAAATCGTCTCTCCTACATGGCTAAACGGCACTAAGGCAGTCAATCTCGCTGATGAATTGGCTTCGCAAGTGCCGCCACGAGTCGTGTTTGTCCCCGTGTCTTTTGGCGCAGAAGGCTTTTTAGGAGGAGTGTATTTTGCCAGGGCTACGGGAGCAATCCAGAAGGAAACACTCAGGATTAAACTCGTAATGCCCGCAGAGTAAATGGTTCGACGTTTCAATCCGTGAGTTATCATCTGAATCCTCATCTGTAACTATCTTTTACTTTAATTAGCAATAGAAAAACATAATAGAGGACTGCCCGCAAGCTTTGTTTGCGGGAAGGTGCAAAGATATTGGAAATGGGGAATGGGCATGGGGCATTGGGCATGGGGCATCTTGCCCTGAGCGAAGTCGAAGGGTGGGCATTGGTAATCAATCACCAGAACCAGCGCCGTTTTGCTGACCAGGTTAATTCGCACACTATTCCCCTCGGTTGATTCGGGTAGCGCCGAAACGTTCCACCTAATTGTTTGGCTAAGTTCTTTGCCAACTGCGTCCCTAATCCTGAAGATTGAAGTTTAGGGTTTATATCTTCAATTGTCTCCCTGTCCCAGTTCGCTTCAGCGGAATTAATCGCTTCTGTATCAGACGGTTTTCCCCTGCCATTATCTGCTACTCGAATCACTTGCAGATCGCCTTCTTGAGTACAAATTACAGTTAAGCGAGTGGCTTCGATCGCGTGTTTGCCGACATTGCAGAGCGCTTCTTCGAGAAAGCGGCAGAGTCCTCGCTTGTGTTCCAACCGCAGATGCGAGGTGTTCAAAGGATCGAACTGCACTATTTTGAATTTGATCGTTTTGAGGTAGGGGAGTTCTTGTTCCAGCGCGTTGGAGTATACATTGTAGAGCAATTCATGCAACGGGGCTTGCAGGGCTAATTCGATCGCGCTTCCCATCCGCAAATGCGGTTCATCGGCGATCGCATCTCGTTGCACTGAGCCGTAAACTGCCCGCAATTCTTGACTCAGGCGTTGCAACTCCGGCAGAAATGGCGACGGTGTGGCTTCTCCCTGAGCGGTTCTCAAAATTCCAACCAATGTTTGTAACGGGCCGCTGTGAATGGCATTAAACGTCTGCTCGATCGCAAATTGACGTTCCTCCAACCGCAGTCGGAGTTCCTGTTCGTGGCGGTAAAATAACGCTGCCATCAAGCCAGTCCCATTCAACACCAGCACCAATAACACAGGTACGATCGGCACCCACCACCCCAAGAGAATTAATCCGTAACAGATCGCGATCGGGCTAATACTGGCGATTAAGAGCCCCAACAAAATTTTCCAGGGCGATCGCAAAAATCTTCCCAAACTCATCCCCAAGAGTCCCCAGACCCCAATCCAGAGCGTTTCCCAGCCATCCGCCCAAACCCGAATCAACGATCGCCCATCAAGTACCGCGCTAATAATCTGGCTGGTAGCGTGGGCCTGCATTTCGACTCCGTAAATCCGTCCGGGATTGATGCCTGCGATCGCACCTGAACTTGCCAAATCCTTTGCGCTAAAAGACATGATCCCAATCAGCACAATTTTGTCTTTAATCCAGTTCCGCTCTACTTTTCCCTTCTTGATTTGTGCTAGAGAAATGACTCGAAACGGCAGTTTCCCGCTGCGAACATTCAGCAAAATCTGGTTTCCTTCGGCATCCGCCCGCACATATCCGCCAGAGTTTGGCTGCACTCTGGTCAATTCAATGCTGCCAAAACGCATCGCGTATCGATCGCGAATTCCACTGCCCAACTTAATTTTTCGGGCTGCTAAATAGCTTTCTGCCAGCCGGATAGCCAACGAATAACGGTATTTCTGCTGGGGATTGTGAGCGCCCAATAAACTGCGGCGCTGATAGCCATCGGCATCCAGAATTGTATTTGCAAAGCCAACTTGTTCGAGTGGTAGCGACGGCGGAGGTGCGACGATAAAGCCATTGCGATCGGGCAGAGCAATCTCGACTCCGATCGTATTCTTGCTGCTGCGAAACAGCGATGTCAGTTCAGCATTACCCGGTTCAACCGGAATATCACGGACAATATCCAGCCCGATCGCGATCGGTTGATAAGCCTGCAACCGTTTGAGTAAATCGGCAATATCGCGATCGGGAATCGGATAAGTTTTGGCCCGTTGAATATCTTCCTCAGTAATGCCGACAATTACAATCCGTTCATCCATTGGCTCAGGAGGACGCAGCAGCAAAAATCGATCAAACGCCACCAACTCCAAAAACTGAAGCGCACCCGTCAATCTAGCCATCATCACAGCGACAATCACCATCAACCCTGGAAGCGATCCGCGCCGCCAAGTCATGACCTCTGTTTTCGCCGCTTGCCATTGATCGCGCTTCATATCCAGTCCGGTTGCATCAGTATTGTTCAAATGTCCAAACAGTCAACAGTTAACTGTCAACAGTCAACAGTCAACAGTTAACAGTCAATCAATTAATCCTGCTTCCCTAGCCCGCACTTCCGTTTGAATCCGCAGATTTTTGTCATCTTCGGGATACACTTCTAGCACATCTCGAATCTTTTTCCAGTAATCCTGCACAGTGCGTTCAGAAACACTCATTCGTTTGGCGATCGCAATATCCTGTAAACTCTCTTGAAAACCAAATTGCAACACCTGCATCCAGGCGGGTTTGAGTTGCAGCCCATTGCGAATCTCTCTAGGCGTATAAATCCGCTCGTGCAGCGCCCAATCGACCATCGTCAGCAACTCTTTCATCGGCTGACTCTTATCAACAACCGTGAATCCGCCCATGTGATTGTCGATCGACGGTTTCAGCCAAACTAAAGTCCGAACATGAGCGCTCTGCACTACAATATTCAACCTCGGATACTGATCCATCAGCCTTTTGAGAAGTTGAAGCCCTGAATTAGCCTGAGCAGTTTCGCCGATCGCCTCTGGCATCACCAAATCCACAATCACCAAATCCGGGGTTGTCTTCGCTATTTGCTCAAGGGCTTCCTGAGCCGTTGAAGCTGTCACAATCTCTACTTCTGGATACTCCTGCCTCAGAATATTAAGCGTACCGCCTAAAACCATCGCATGATCGTCCACGACTAAAAATGTTCGTTTCTCCGGTTGAGGTAAAATCTGGGGCATAGTTGAGTTGATTCGTTGCTACACAACATCGTCAGTTTAGGTAATCTATCCTCTTATTACTATAGAGCCATTACCTGTCTCTCGTCCTGCATCTGTCCGCCAAATGTGGTTGTGGATGTCAGCAACGAGAATTGCACTAAAGCGCAGTTCTGTTGATTGTGTTGTAAAATCCGCACATCATCAGAATCATTAATCACTCTCCTCTCTTCCTCTGCGTTCTCTGCGCTCTCTGTGGTAAAATCATTCCAATGCCACAACGATATTACGCACAAATAACTCGATCGGAGATTTAATTATATTTATGTTATAGTCCGGGTATCCGACTAAGAATAAAGATGATTCTATGCAAGTAGAAGGTTCGTATAAAGCAAACACGTACAACCTAGAATTTGAGGGGGAAATCCAGCGGCTAAAAGCTCAAGTTCACCTAAGTTGGGAAAAGGAAGCGCGCAATTTAAAGTGGTTCGGTTTAGCAGACGGGATGAATGTTTTAGAAGCGGGTAGCGGGCCGGGATTTTTTACCGAAAAACTGTTAGAATTGCTGCCAAACAGTTCAGTAACAGCGGTAGAAATCGATCCGGTATTGCACGAAAAAGCAGCAGAATATTTAGAGGACAAAGGGGGCGATCGAGTAAATCGCATCGAAGCATCGGTTGCGGATACTGGTTTGGACGATCGCACTTTCGATTTTGCGATCGCCCGTTTGCTATTCGTCCACCTCCCCGAACCAGTCGCAGCAGCTAGAGAAATATTCCGCATCTTAAAGCCTAGGGGAAAATTGGTGATTATCGATAGCGATGCCGATCTGTTTTGGCTGACAAATCCACCCCTATCAGTCGAGATTGTCAGGGAGAAATTCAAACAGGTTATGGCCTCGCGGGGAGGCAATTTATCGATCGGGCGAAATCTGTGCCGCATTCTCAAACAAGCTGGATTTGGTAGCATCGATTTAGAAGCGGTTGTCAGCCACAGCGATATCATCGGAATTGAAGCGTTTGAGCCTTTGCTGGACTCCGGGCCCATTTTACAGTTGGTCAAACAAGGGTTAATTTCCGAGTCAGAAATAGCCAGTTATCTGGTTTCGCGGGATGAGTTTGTAGCTAAGGGCGATCGATTAATGATGAGTTTTTGGTTGATGGCTTGCGGGGAAAAGAATCAATAGACATCTCGAATAACTCTCAAACTTCCTCCCAGCAATGACTAATGACTAATGACCAATGACTCTAAATCCTCCCTTCAACCTTCCGCTTCTTCCTTTGTGGAACAGGCGTCCCGCCTGTGGTAATTTATTTCTACTGCAAATACCCAATCCAAGCGGGCAGAACATCCGGCGAACCATACCACTTCCCCGGAGAGCGAGGCGAATGCCAAACACCCTCCAACACCAAATTTTCGGCCCCGTCCAAATGAGCAGCTTCAATCGGCGTAATTCCATCTCCCCAAGTTTCGCCATTCCCCACAGTCAACTCATAACTTTTATAAGCCAGCCACGTCTTTAAACCGGGCTTGCCCAAAACAGCTTTCCCAGCAGCGCATACGTAGCGCACCTGCGGGTGAAAAGCCCCCGGATAGTAAATTTTGACAAAATCTAGGTTTTTGCGCGTCCAGCGCTCTTGAGAGACGTGTGGCGTGCCTAAAGTGATTAAAGTATGGACGCAAGGGTGAGCTTCCCACAAACCCGCATCCTCCAGCACATCTCCGTGAATCGTGTAAGGCTTTTCGCCTAAATAAATCCGAGAAATCCAGCCGCCTGCGGAATGACCGATGAGGTTGATCTGTTGGCTGCCGTATTGCTGTAACATCTGTTTGACCGTGCGATCGAGCTGTCGCAAAATTGGCACCATCGATCGCCCGCCAAGAGTGGGCAACCAATCTCCCTTGCCCAGTGGTACTGTTACTGTGGGGAAACCCCGATCGACCAAAGATTTTTCTAATTCCCGATAGTCTGAAGCAGCAGCAAAATATCCTGGCAAAATCACGGTTGGTAATGGCATGATCAATTTGAGATTTGAGATTTGAGATTTGAGATTTTGCGATCGGGATGCTACGATCTATTTTTCAAGTTCAAAGACGCTTGTCGAAGCATCCTTTGGATTGCTAACATCTGCCGCTCGTTAAACTTTTTGCTTGGGGAATATCTACTTTTATGGCTCGCGAGCCGATTGCAACATTGTATTTTACCCTAGTTGTCGTTCACTTAGAAGACCGTTTTCTACTGGTACAAGAGCGCAAGTACGAGCAGCAGTGGTATCTCCCAGCAGGGCGAGTGGAAAAAGGCGAGACTTTGCTCGAAGCTGCTGTGCGCAATACCATTGAGGAAGCGGGCATTTCTGTGATCGTGGAGGGAATTCTCAGGGTAGAGCATACGGTGATGCCTAGGGGCAATGTGCGCCTGAGAGTGATTTTTGTGGCTCGCCCTGAAGATAAGACACCGCCCAAGAGCAAGCCGGATGAGCACACTTTATGTGCTGGTTGGTATTCTCTCAAAGAGTTAGACCAGTTGTCGCTACGGGGTGAGGAAGTTCGGGAAATGTTTCAGTACATGGCAAGCGGTGCTCCAATTTATCCGCTCGACTTGCTGAGCATCGAGGGAGCTCCTTTTAAAACTTACCGCTATCGCTGGTGAATCCTGCGATTTGAGATTTGAGATTTGAGATTTTAGATTGACTCCACAGATTAATCTGGGAGCTTGAACAAAAGTCTAAAATTTTGAGAATCGACCCTCACACTCGTGTACGTGGGACGGTGCTCATGTTTGAGGGCCATCGAGGGGCCGCGGGCCTGGTTGGCAGCCACTAGATCAGTTTTTTGATGCTGTAACCGAATTGGAAACGCCGATCGATCGAACTTGTCGATCGTGTTTAATAAATTTGGTTCAGTTTTGGGCCCATAAATTGTCATCAAGGTCGATCGGCAATTTAGAGGGCGATCGTGCTAAAATTATACCTTTGAATTCCTAACAGTATCTTTTTAAATCGCTCAAAATAAAAAAATATCAATTTTAGATTACCAATTTCAGATTACCAATTCCAGATTGCCAATTACCAATTACCAATTCCCCATTCCCATTGTCATGAATGACTCTTCGTCCCTAGCCAACGCCCTTTCCGAACCGCTGCGCCAGCCTTTTTGGTGGGCAGCCCTAGCTTCTGTCGGCCTTCACGGAGTGCTCGGAGTCGGCGCCCCGACGATCTCAAACATCATCTATGGTGGAAATTCCTCAAAAAAGATCCCCGGTTCCGTCGGCTTGGTAGAACTAACTCCCGCAGAAGCCGGCCGCCTGCCACAAACTATACCACCGCGACCGTCCAATAAGCCATTTTCGCTCGTCGCACCAGTTCCCCTTCCCGCCCCGCCCAAGTTAGCCCCGCCCTACCCCCCCGAACCTCCAACCATCAACTTGCCCGCCCTACCTCCGGGAATGCCCCCTCCAGGATTCTTTGCCCCTTTAGAGCCCCCTCTCCCGCCCTTAACAGCCCCACAGCCGCCAGCTTCAGTTCCAACTCTCAAACCCCCCTCTCTCAGAACACCCACTGTCATCCCGCAAGTGCCTCCCAGCGGCTTGATTTTCCCGCCATTACCCGGTAATTTCGATCGCAATATCCCGCCACCGCCACCAGGAGTGACAGGAATCCCCCAGCTTCCCGGCAGCACCTCCGAAGATGAGGCAGAGACACTCAAAAGGGTTATAGCAAGTAGAGGCGGACTCCCGCTATTCCCAGACGGAGCTCCAGTCTTTACCCCGGAATTCCCAATTGGCAGCAGGAATTCCGGCCAGGATGGAGTGAAATTGACTCAAAAAGATCCGAATAAAAGGAATCTGATTGCAGAAACTCCCGAAGAAAGAAAGAGAAGGGAGCAATTTGACCAGGGACAGCAACAGCTACAACAGCGCGGACAATCGGGTTCAAACTTACCCACCGACAGAGAGGCACAGCTAGATGCTGGAGATGCCTATGTTGCTTTGGCTGACAGATTCAAAAAGGCTTATCCTGACTTGGATACGACGGGGCCGACTCCTGTGAATGTCGCTTATCCCGTAGCAGCTTGCTCGCAAAAACTCGAAGGAAAAGCAGTTTTTGGAGCAGTTGTCAGCCCTCAAGGCTTGCTCAAGGCCGAGCCTCAAACGATATACTCGACGGGTTACGGTATTCTCGATAATGCGGCTAAAATTGCGATTATTAACCCTGCTCTAACATTTCCAACAACCAGCACCCACAAGATTTACCAGGTGACTGTCGAGTTTAAATACGACGAAAAAGTTTGCAGCGGCATTCCTGTCACCCCATCCACCGGCCCCACTAGGCCCAGACCAAGCAATCAACAGCCAGTAGCGCCAGCCCCAACAGCACCCAGCCCGACAGGCCAGCCGCCCTCCCCATCCCCAGCCCCTGCGGAAGTGAAACCGCAGTTTGAGAAGCCACCGGCTGCCTCAAACAAACCGAAACCAGGGGCCCAACCGTCGCCAACGCCCCCACCAAAACCCGCAACCAAACCGTCGCCCTTACCTCAACCGCAACCAGCAGCCGAACAATCGCCTTCTCCTGCGCCTTCTCCAGCCCCGGAAGTGTCGCCGCCGCCTTCTCCTGCGCCTTCTCCAGCCCCGGAAGTGTCCCCGCCGCCTTCTCCAGCCCCGGAAGTGTCCCCGTCTCCTGCGCCTTCTCCAGCCCCGGAAGTGTCCCCGCCGCCTTCTCCAGCCCCGGAAGTGTCCCCGTCTCCTGCGCCTTCTCCAGCTACCGAAAATTAATTGTTAATTGGTCAAGTCTTACTCATGGGGCGAGAAACCTGGTTTCTACGAGTTTTGCTTTGAGTAAAAGTATTCGTAGGGTGCGTCAGTTGCTATATTTGTTGCTTCTGAAACCAATTTCTAGCCGCTGACGCACCTACATTTTTAACTGGATTTGATATCACCAATGACCAATCACCAATGACCAATGACCAATGACCAATGACCTCTCAATTGTATTGAATTTTGTACATTTGGAATAAGTCGCCGCTTTGCTTTTTTACTACTTTAGCGCCAGCCGCTTTAATTACTTTTTCCCAATCTTCTATTGTCTCTAAAAATACTTCTCCGGCTCGATATGTTTCCAGAATTGCCCAGTCTTCTGCTAGAGGTGCCTTGGGGTTGAGAACATCAAACACAAAATGACCGCCCGGTTTTAATACCCGCTTTACTTCTCCCATGACAATACTCCAATAGTCTATGGGATAGTAACAACTGAAGCCTGTAGCGAGGCATAAATCGAACTGATCCTCTTCGTAATTTAACTTGTGAGCGGGGGCCCGTTCTACTCCTTTGAACAGCTTAGAATTGAGCTGAGGGCCGCGAGCGTTTAATGCGTCTCGCGCTGCGATGCTGATTTCTTGACCGTAAAAATATGCTTCCCACTCGCGCCAAGGGTAAATCAGAAAGCTGACTCCGCAGCCAATGTCTAAACAGCGCTGATTTTTTTGGGGTTTGGCAATTTTCCAGAAGGGAGATACTGTTTTTGCTTGGAGTGTCCCGGCGACTGATTCTAGGAAAATTGGCATGGCTTCGACTTCTTCGGGTAAGGCGAATGCTTCTCCTCGGTATTCGCGATCGAACCGGGAAGCAACCTGCGATAATAAAACTTGCCAGTTATCTGATTTTTCTTTGGCAAACCAAGTCTGCTCTTGACCTGCAACTGCGCGATCGGACTTTTTAGACATTCGTGAATTACCTTTTAGAGCCTTTGAGTGCTTTTGTAAAGTTTTGGCGGTAAGGCTTATTAAAAATTAACGCGGGCCACAGCAGGGACAGTTTCAGGCGATTTGCGAAACTTCTGTCGAAGTTTGTGCGATCGAAACCATTCCAAAATTTCCAGATACCGCCTCCGTAAGCGACTAGCAACACCAATCCAATTAACGGTTCCATCAAATAACCCCCTAAGCGATTGATTGGATTTTGAGTTAGCTCGGCAAAATCTTACTCTTAATCTATCATTTTTCAGCTCCGGGTGCACGGATTCCCGTAGCAATTCTACCTTCAGCTAGAGACTTCAACATTCCTACTGGTGGCAAACTTATAAATATAGCAGAAGGAAGTTCATTCAGTTGACAGTTGACAGTTGACAGTTGACTGCTTGAGGGCGACCTCTACCTGGAAGTCCGAGGATTGGAGTAATGAATCGTCTGATTTTAATTTCTCCCGATCAGGGTTCCGGCTTTAAACTAATTCTTTCTTGTAATTCAGAGCATCCTAGCTGTCGGGTACGGTTAAAAGTATCAGCCAGGAAATAGCTTTCACGGAGCAAGCAAGCAGCGACTTATGCTGAAAATCGATCCCCCAAATGCTCATGCGATTGAAATTGGTTGCTGTTGGGAGATGGCCTCGCTTTCGGGGATTTCAGAGGCGCGCGATTATTCAACTAGAACAGCAGGATTCCCCCACCATACCGCCTCGGTTGGTGGCGGGATGAATGCGGGTGAGGCTTGCGATTG
>NZ_JAUBVR010000093.1:0-18815 GCF_036705955.1 Microcoleus sp. A6-C6
GTCCCCTTGAGTTTTTTCGCTGTTGTGATGTAAAGAGATTTTAGGTACTCAGTCAGTTTCATGATAGATTTTAGAGACATAAGATATGCAGCCGGCTGAAATTATTTTTCGGTCATTATTCGGTTATTATAGGATCAATCATTCTGTGGCTGTCTCTTATTTGACTGATACCCATAGTAGCGCCTGAACTCTTATGTTTTGTATCGTAAATTGCTATACACCAGTTTTTGGGCATCTTTCTGTACCTGTTTGGTGTATACCAAATCCCAACTCACCACTGTAACTCCCGTTAGCGAAGCCCTAGAAGAGGATCGCACTCTTCAATCGGCGTTGCCAGTCCTTCCCGAATCGATTCCCGCATCCCCGGCACTGAAAGCAGATACAGTGTTTCCTGCACCGATGCCCAGTCTGATTCAGATAATAATACTGCATTGCTAGTCTGTCCTGCAATAACGATCGGTTGATGCGACTGACTCACCGTATCAATCAACTGCTGCAATTGCTGTTGAGCTTCATTAATTGGTATCATAATCTTCCACTTTTATAAATACGCTTTTTTCGATGATGTTGGGTGGCTGTAGACACTCCCTTAATGCGGACTGAAGTCCGCACTACGAACCTTACTTAGATAGGTCAATCGATCGCACATTATATGAGTAGATTATACCTTAACTACAACACCATACCTTGTCTGACGATCGATCGCCCAAACCGCAGCACCCTACACTACTTCAAAAACGCCTTTCTCGGAACTCTAGCGAGTTGGTAAGCGCCGCGACTTTCCAACAATTGATATTGATTTGGCTGCAATCCTAATTGTTCAAATTTTTCTGGATATCCCAGCACCAAAATAGAGGGGAGAATTGGGTTTTTCGATTCCTGAATGTAGTCTAGAGCCTTATTTACAGCTCGGTAGTAAGTCACTGGCTCTTCGGTGTAAAAAACCAGACTTGGTTTCCAGAAACCAACCATGATCAACTCTTCCCCCGGCAGTTTTTGTTGAACAATAACCTGCGCTAACTGTCTCAGAGGTAACTGGCGGTTGAGATCGACCAAATTGTAGACGGGAGTGAGACCAAAAATGATAAATACTACTAAGCCGATGAGGTTAGCAACCAAAATCCAGCGCTGTTTTCGCTTCCATAGCAAAAGCCCGATCGCCCCAGCCACCACTATCCAAATCGCACCGCCGACAATCAGCAATCCCGACTGCTGAAGTGCTTGCGGAAAATTGGGCATTGCTGGATCGTCTCCCAGCCAGTGGTAACAGTAGAAAGTTGCTCCGGCTAGAATCAATAAAAATACAATGTTAACAATGTATGTGACTAACAGCCCTCGCGGTAAAGAGTTCGGTTTTTTTTCTAACTTTCCCGGCCGGTTTTTGGGCTCGTTACCTGCAATAATATCGCTCCATAGCAGCGTTACCAAAATGGCAGCAGCGGGCAGTAAAGGCAATACGTAACTGGGTAATTTGGTGACGGCGATCGTGAAAAAGCCAAAGATGCAGCCGAACCAAAATAGGGCAAATAAACTTAATTGAGCCGATCGCGGTTGACGGCGCCAGTAACTGCGCTGCCAAAAACGGGTACGGGCGATCGCCACAGGCAAATAAATCGACCAAGGTGCAAAACCAAGCAGCACTACAAAAAAGTAAAAATACCAAGGCGCTGAATGCTTGTTGACTACTTCAGTAAAACGCTGGAAATTGTGATAGCCGAAAAAGCTGTCAATATAAGTTTGACCGTTGGCTAAAATAACCAGAACGAACCAAGGCACGGCGATCAGCAGAATAATCAAGATTCCCGACACTGGACGCATTTCTCGCCAAAGTTGTCGAAAATTTCCCAAATACAGCCCGAAGCTGCCAATAATCAGCGCTGGTATGACAATTCCCACAGGCCCCTTAGCCAGAATTGCTAGGGCAATTAGTACGTAACAAGTCAGATACCACTTATTGGGAAATACCGATGCAGAAACTGTGGAAAATTCTGCTTTTTCTATCTGTTCTTCTAAGGTGTAACCGAGGAAAAATGCCAGAAGTGCCGAACACATACAGGCCACTAATAGCATATCTGAAACGCCAGTCCGTCCCCACGCAATAGTTTGCGGATTTAAAGCTATTAGCGCTGCCCCAATCCAAGGAGTAGAAAGAAAGAGGGGGAGATGGGGAGAGGGGGAGAGGGGGGGAGTGGGAGATTGGGAGAGGGGGGGAGTGGGAGAGGGGGGGAAAGAGGGGGAGTGGGGGGGAGTGGGAGAGGGGGAAAATATTCCCTCGGACTTCTCCGTGACATCCGTGACATCCGTGACATCCGCTACAGAATCCGTTGCCGAACTTTCTTCTGTCTTCCATAAGGTATAGAATCCGAGGCAAGTAAGGGCGATCGCGCACAAAGCCGACGGCAGACGTACAGCCCACTCGTTAACTCCCAGAGTGCGGTAAGCCACCGCCATCAGCCAATAAATCAACGGCGGCTTGTCAAACCTGGTTTCGCCGTTAAAATAAGGAGTGATCCAATCCCCTGTCACAGTCATTTGACGGGCGGCTTCGGCAAACAGCGGTTCGGTTTCGTCAACTAAGCCGATGTTGCCGAGATTCCACAAAAAAGCTACGAAGGCGATCGCGCCCAGCCACAACAGCGACAGTAACAAAGGTGCTAACGGGCGGTGTCTGCGATATTCTGACAAATTTTTAATAACTTCCTTCACCCAAACTTCCTGCGATTTTAGATTTAAAATTTTAGCTCGCATAGAAGTCTACCGAAAAATTGCCTGATCGAAACTCGAAACTCGATCGAATCCGGTTCAACTCAAATCTGCCACCATTCTCAAAAATACCTCAGAAACCGGGTTTCTCCACCAAAATCTCCACCCGCAACTCACCAAATCCACCTAATCAAATGTAAAATACGGATCGCTAAAAAGCTTGCTGTGTATGCCTTCTTCCTTCTTCCTTCCTTCTTCCTTCTTCCTTCTTCCTTCCTTCTTCCTTCTTCCTTCTTCCTTCTTCCTTCTTCCTTCTTCCTTCCTTCAAGGCTGCAAAATTAATTGCCATTCCCCGACTGTGGCGTTCCAAGCGGGCGAGGCTGTCTCCCCGGCGACGTAAGGCCCCCAATAGCGGCGAGAACCATCCTGAGCAAAAACCACCAGAATGTCTCCCTGTTTGACTTGTAACTTGCCCTCCGGCAGCGATAGCATCAGTCCCTTGCCACCGCCTTCCCCCGGTGCAAAATCCCAGTGCGCCGGTTTGCCGTAGGATTTCTCGGCTTGCCGTTTCGACAACAGCGCCACTCGCACTGGGCGATCGCTGCGGTTGCTGACGCGCAAACTGCCGATCGCTTTGCCATTGACAGGAATTGAGGAATTACTTTCCTCCACAGGTTCCGGGGGTAACTCCGGTTTCGGCTGACTGGCGGTGTCTAACGAAGCTGTCTCGACTCTCGAAACCGGGGGTGTTGGGGGGAGTGCGGTGGCTGCCGAGGGCAACTCTATCGGTCGATTTGAGCCGTTGGAGATCGTGATTTCAAAACGTCCGAGAAACATTCCTGTAATGAGGACGATCGCCACTCCAACTAATATCTGGTAAATTTTAAGATTCATAAATTTTCGGCTTAAAGGAAAGACTGCACACCCCCAATTAGTCATAACTATCTTGAATGTATAACCTGGGGCTACTGTGCCACAAGATACAGTTACACTTAATTACTTGACGGTTCGGGGCTATCAGCTCCCGATCCGCTCAATACCATCTTAAATGTTAAATTTTAAATTTTAGATGGGGGCTGACACACCCGGTAAACATTTGGAGTCGCTCTAGACCCGCATTTTTTAACTCATCACTATAACTTTTAACTACTATGCAGAATACCCGAATTAACAGATTGCTTGACGTTCTGGGCGAGCAATTCGCACGCTGGGCGAGCAATCCTTGGCGGCGGATTTCACTTTTGCTCATTAGCTTGCTGTTCGGCACTTTTTTGGGAACTGCTCTTTCGACGATCGCCGGACAATCGGCAGATTGGGATATTATCGCCGCAGCGCTGTTGGTATTGTGGACGGAATTGGTGAGCCTGCTGCTTTATCGTTGGCAGCGGCCAGGAACCCGTTATTTGTGGCTGGAAATGCTCCAAGCTCTGAAAATTGGTGTTACTTATAATTTATTTGTGGAGGCTTTTAAGCTTGGCTCTTAACAAGTGTTGACTTATAGGGGCCTTGCTTTCGAGTGTCCGCCCGATATTTTTAAACAGATGGATCGATCGAACTTAAATCCTGTAGAAATTTTAGAAGCATGGATAGCTGGCGATCGCCCGCTCAGGAAGATCAGCGCCGGCGAGTTAGAATTGCTGGCAATTTGGGAACTTGCGGATGATGTGCGATCCTCTTCGTTGGCGCAGCCCCCGCAGGGGCGGGCTTCGCTAACGCGCGCTTTTGGCATTACCCCTGACAATGTAGCCGATGTTGTCCGCCACAAAACAGATTTATTCTTATCTCTGCTTGACGAACTGCATACTTTCCCGCTCAAGTCAAGTGTTTTTCTCGAAACTTTGTGGAATCTGTGGCTGCCACTGGCGATGCAATTATCGACTGAAAAACAAAGTTTAAAGCGTCCTCTAATTCAAGGAATTTTAGGAGGACAAGGAACCGGAAAAACGACTTTATGCCAAGTTTTGAAGGTGATTTTGGGGAAAATGGGATATTCTACAGTCAGCCTTTCTTTAGACGATCTTTACAAGACTTATGCCGATCGCCAAAAACTCCAAAAAGCCGACCCGCGTTTGATTTGGCGCGGCCCCCCCGGCACTCACGATATTGACTTGGGAATCTCTGTTTTAGACAACTTGCGCGCTTCTCCAACTTCCGAATTAGCCGCAGTTGACCATCCAAAAATAGAAATTCCCCGGTTTGACAAATCTGCCTACGGAGGTGCGGGAGATCGAAGTCAACCAGAAATTATTTGCGGTGCGGATATTGTACTGTTTGAAGGTTGGTTTGTCGGCGTGAATCCAGTAGCTGATGCTAGATTAAACGAGTTTTTGGCGGCTGCGCCATTTCCGATTTCCACAGAAAGCGACTGTGAGTTTGCGCGCGATATGAATGTGAAGCTGCACGACTATGTGCCACTGTGGAACCGATTAGATCGGTTGATAGTTTTGTATCCCCAAGATTATCGCCTTTCTCAAGTATGGCGCAATCAGGCGGAACGGGAAATGATCGCGCAGGGGAAGTCGGGAATGTCAGAAGCTGAAATTAATCGGTTTGTTGAATATTTCTGGAAAGCGCTGCATCCTGAGTTATTTATCAAATCGACGGTTGAGGGCGATCGGGTGGATTTGGTAGTGGAAATTTTGGGCGATCGCGCGATCGGTCAAATCTGTCGGGCGATCGACTTAAAATCAAGCAATTAGGGACACAACAATGTTCATATAGCCTTTCGAACTCTCATATTAGGTACGCGAACGGCATAGGGCATAGGGCATAGGGCATAGGGCATAGGGCATAGGGCATAGGGCTCTCCTCACTTTTTCGAGAACCGCTATAAGTGTCAACAATTACCTAAAACCCTTCATAAATCTCGCTTCTATCGTAATCTATATCCCCCTAAATCCCCCGAAAGCAAGGGGGACTTTGAGAACTTCCGGTTCCCCCCTTGCTTTCGGGAGGTTAGGGCGGATCGAGACTTGGATACAAACCCGATATACAAAGAGTTTTAGACTTAAGTTAACACCTATGAACAATCTTGTGTCCCTACAGTTAAACTCTTGCAAAAGTCTTTTCAATCAAACTTTGGAACGGGCAAGATGCCCGTTCCACAAAAGTAATTTTTTATGTGGAACGGGCATCTTGCCTGTTCCTAGGTATTTTTGCAATAGGTCTAGTATTGCACTTAATCTTGCACTCTACTCAGCATTTCTCAATTAACTGCCGGGAGTACCAAGATCGATCGCCTTTTGCACCAAATCGTCGGTAACATTGCCCGGTACACCTGCGGGGTTAATTTCCTGAGCCATCGAACGAAAATCATCGGGATTGCCCTTTGCATCTGCCGGCATTGCGATCTCTTTAGGAGCCGGAATATTAAATTTAGGTGCAGTTGCAGCGGCGGCAGCTTCAGCGCCGGCACTCGTGCGATCGATATCGCTAACGCTGAATTCTTTTGAAGCTTCGTAGTCGGCGGATACATCAACCTTCGGCAACTTTTGTTCTCCAGCTTCCACGCTTTCAGTTATCTGAGCAGCGTCAAATGTTTGAGTATTATTTGATTCTGTATTTATTTCAGACATAGCCGACTCCTTGCGATTTTTATTTAACAATTCACTGTATTAATAATCACTTAATATCCGGGTTTTTTCATCTATCCGTAGATGTATCGTTGGCTTATATCTCAAGGATGATTGATCTGCGGACGTTGGCTCAGCATTACAGCAGTTTACGAGAATAATGCAACCCTCTGCAAGCACGAGATCCATACACAGTCAGTGATTCCCCATGTTCACATCTCAAATATTAAATCTCAAATCTCAAATCGCATTACCTCTAGGGGATGGTGACTTGTACTTACAAATGTTGATATTTATATATTCTGGAAGCATTTTTAAGGAACTTGTTTATGAACTCACCCGCCGAAACCAATTCTCACGCTCTCTCCAACGACACTCAAAAGATGGTTCAGACAATCAACGGGTTGGGCGCAGATGAAAAACTGGCGCTGCTCTACTTTATTTATGAAGAAATGGGAGATTCAATTACACCAGCAGCTCCCGAAGCCGCCGAACCAGAATTAGCTCCCGTGCTGCTAGGTGATTTTTACAACCTTTCTGATGACGAACAACTGAATATCATGCGAGCTATTGTCAACCGCGACGATACGCGTTATTCTCGTGCTTACGGAGCTTTAACTGCTAACAATCAGTTAGTGGTTTGGTATGCTTGGGCTATTGGTATGGGGGAAAAAATTGTCGATATCCCCGAAGGATATAAGGCAACTGAGGCTGTGAATGGCGTGTTAGGTCAAATAGAAGGTCTTGATTTTGAACAGCAAATTTCGGTGCTGCGCGATGTAGCTAATAATATGGGCTACACCGATGTTAAACCAATTGCTACTCAGGCACAAGTAGGGAAAACTTCTAGTCTTTAGTTGAAAACAAAACTGGGCGGTTTCAACCGCCCAGTCTTATAACTATAAAAAATATTTGCCGTCAGGAAGTGAGTTTTTTGGGGTTAACTGTTCGCGGGATTTCGATCGCAAATGTCGAACCTTTTTTTGGTTGACTTTCAGCCGTAATTGTGCCGTTCATCATCTCGACTAAATAGGTGCTAATCGCTAGTCCTAAACCCGTGCCAGGATATTTGCGGGTTGTGGTTTGGTCGGCTTGGCGGAATTTGTCGAAAATGTGGGGCAGATCGGTTTTACTGATGCCGATTCCTGTATCCCGAACGGTAATAATTAGCCGATCGCACTTTAACTCCCGCACCTCAATAGAAATGCAGCCCTGATGCGTGAATTTAACCGCGTTGGAAATCAGATTGACCAAAACTTGCCGCAGGCGCAACTTGTCATTAACGATAACCTGATGCTGCAAGCACACGCTGACGGACATTGCCACATTCTTGTCCTTGGCTTGATTTTCAAATTCCAGGGCAGCATCCATTACTAAATGCGCTAAATCAAATTTTGCAATTTGTAATTTTGTGCGACCACTCTCGATTTTGGACAGATCGAGGATATCGTCGATCAGCACGAGCAGGTTTTTGCCGTTATTTAAAATTCGCCCCACCATTTCTGTTTGCTGGGCACTCAGCAGTTGTTTGTGCTGGCGCAGTAGCAATTGCGAAAACCCGATAATCGCATTCATCGGAGTTAGCAATTCGTGGGACATGGTAGCCAAAAATTGCGATTTTAACTTGGCTGCTTCTAGCAGTTGCAATTTTTGCTGTTGAATGCGCCGGCCTTGATTTTCAAGTTCTTCCTGCTGGCGAATTAGCAGCTCGTTTTGCAACTCTAAAAGCTGTTCCTGTTTTTTTAATTTTTCGATCACCCGCGCGCTGTTAATCGCGATCGCAGCTTGTTTACCCATCACCACCAGCAGTTGCACAGATCCGTCAATGGCCGTGCTGTCTTTCCCGTTACCGATCGCCAGCACGCCCAAACGCCCGGTGTCCCCCGACTCGATCGCCGCAGCACAGGTGGCCGCCGGCACTCCTGAGCCGGACTCTGAGCGCCACAGTTGCGACTCTCCCGTCGCAAACGCCCTCAACAACAGCTTGTCTGGCACGTGCGGGGTTTTGCCTTTCTCAAAGTTTTCCCTGCCCCCCACAGCGCTGAGTTTGAGGCCGCTGCAATCGCACTCCGGGAGCGCAACCAGGCAAAATTCAGCTCCGGCGATCGCCTCCACAGTCGCGTCCGCGATCGCTTGCAACAATTCGCACAAGTTACCAGCGCGCTGGCTCAACTGATTTGTAAATCGCTCGATCGCCTGCAACTCCTGCTCAGTATCCATTACCGTCCTAGCTTCGCACAATTTTTCGGCTTGCAAGTTAGCTTCCGGGCGCGCCAAGGAGCGCAAAAATTCTGGGTCTGGTTCGGGCCCGGCTTGAGTTTGTTCGATCGCGTCCATATCTGTGTAGGTTCCCACCCACTCTAAAACATCATGACTGTCTGGGTTGGCGGGCGCTCCTCTGGCGAGATGCCAGCGGTAAGTCCCGCAGCGCGCCCGGAGACGAACTTCTATTTCGTAACTTTGCGGCGGGCCAGCATCCGTGCGCGATCGCGCCAACAGACGAGGGCGGTCTTCTGGGTGGACGCGCGCCAGATAGCCGAAACCCAAAGCTGCTGCGACTGGTACTCCCGTGTACTCCTCCCAGCGCTGTCCTAAATAAGTCGCCCAGCCGCTGGCATTTACTTTCCAAACTATGTGAGGAATTGCCGACCACAGGCGATCGTTCTGAGTTTCGCGATCGGCAACTTGCTGTTGAGGGGAGGTTATTTCTGATGCCTTGTATCGTATTTCGGCGTCGGAAAAGTCCGAGCGAAAATAGTTATTGGCGTGATAGTGAGTCATAACTGTTTTTTATCAATAAGCATTCAACTTGAGCCCTAACACCGGTTAAAGACTCGTGCTGCTAGCTTTATTTATTTTGACTGCCAAAGTGCATCAAAAGTTTTTATACTTTAAATCTATCTGGGTAGTGGTATCTTTACCTCTATCAACGGGCGGACAATGGGATAATTCATGTAAACTGTTATAACATTGAGAGCTTACCAGTCGCGATCGGGCTTTCCAGACGTTCTCCGCAAAATAACTTGAAAATTAACTTGCAATCTTGGCGGCTGCATGAGTATGCTTGAAAAAGATGTGCGGCCTGTCAAACCCTAAATCAGGACACATTCTCAAATTTACTCAGTTTAGCTGAGTCAGTTGACGATATTTTAAAAGTTTAGCGGGCTATTGGAAGAAAGATGACTAAAATTCGCGTTGCTTTGATTGAAGACCACGACCTGACAAGAGTCGGCATCCGCACAGCTTTACAACAGCGTGACACTATAGAAGTTGTCGGCGATGCAGCCAACGCTACCGACGGATTGAAACTGCTTCAGTCCACCAAACCTGACGTAGCAATCGTAGACATTGGCTTGCCAGATTTTGACGGCATTGAACTGACACAAAAGTTCAAAAAATCTATAGCGGACACAGATCCTGATACCAAAGTTTTGATTCTAACTTTTCAGGACAATGAAGAAGAAGTGCTGGCAGCTTTTGCCGCCGGAGCCGACTCTTACTGCATGAAAGATATCAGCTTCGATCAGTTATTAGACGTAGTAAGAGTAACTCACGAAGGTAACTCTTGGATCGATCCGGCGATCGCCCGCATCGTCCTAAAACAAGCTCGCACTAAAGAATCTGCTCCAGAAGAACCCAAGCCTGAGGGCAAAAGAGTCACAATTAAGGCTGCCGAACCGGAGTTCAGTCACATCATTGAAACTTACCCTTTAACCGAGCGGGAGTTAGAAGTGTTGGAACTAATTGTGCAGGGTTACAGCAATGCTGCGATCGCCGAAAAGTTGTACATTACTGTCGGTACAGTCAAAACTCACGTCCGCAATATTTTAAACAAGTTGTGCGCTGACGATCGCACTCAGGCGGCCGTTCTCGCCCTCCGTTCTGGCTTGGTTGGATGAAGCCGTTATCATAAGGTAAAAAGTAGTTAAAATAGGGTGCGCGTTGCGCGCCTTACGCAGCTTCTGTAAGGTGCGCCACCCGCACCTTACTGCCAAAAATCTAGGCTGCAATCTCACCATCGTCAGCCCGATAATTTTAAGTATTAAAAAGCTATATTTAAGTCCGCATCTATCCCGGTGCAGATATTAAAATTCCTTTTTTTTTCACTAAATATACCTTAAGATAGATGCGAAGTAATAATAGGGATACTAATACTTAATGTTGAGAGAGAGCAAATAAGATCGATGGCGATCGCACTACCAATACTGGCGCGATTTCACTTCACAAAATGCAGCGGTCAGGGCAAAAAACCATACTTTTAGGAATAGTTAAGCACTTACAGAAATTCTATCCGCAGAGTGATGCCTGAGGTCGCTTAAATTTGCGAAATTAAAAGTATCAACTCTTACTGAAATATTTTAAAAGAGGTATTATGGCCCCTCCAATTGAATTCAAGTTATTTGCTCCCTACAACAAAGGAGCTGCCTTGATGGGGTGTTTTTCTAATTGGGAAGAAATCCCGATGGAAAAGGATGAAAAAGGTAATTTCCGCACCAAAGTAGATTTGGAGGATGGCGTTTATCAATACAAATTCCGCGTGCAGTCGAAAAGCTGGTTTCTGGAAGCAGATCAGTGGGTAGATGTGGTAGATCCCTACGCGACTGACATTGACGATGCGAGTCAAAACGCCGTTGTTAGGATCAAAGATGGCGATCGCATCATCGATACCTACGTCTGGAAACACGACGACAAACCCCTCCCTGCCGATCGCGAATTAGTCATATACGAAATGCACGTTGCCGACTTTTCCGGCGGCGAAGCAGATCCCCTCGCCCGCGGCAAGTACAAGCACGTAGTCGAAAAACTCGATTACTTAGTGGATCTCGGCATCAACGCGATCGAACTAATGCCCCTCAAAGAATACCCTGGTGACTACAGTTGGGGCTATAACCCGCGCTACTTCTTCGCAGCAGAGTCCAGCTACGGCACCACAGAAGAACTCAAAAACCTGATCGACGAGTGTCACGGGCGCGGGATTCGCGTCATCATCGACGGGATTTACAACCACTCCGAATCATCCAGCCCCCTCACCCAAATCGATCACGATTATTGGTACCACCACGCCCCCCGCGATCCAGACAACAATTGGGGCCCGGAATTCAACTACGAATTTTACGACGAAAAGCTAGGAACTTACCCAGCGCGCAAATTTGCCGGCGATGCAGTCCGCTATTGGGTTCAAGAATACCATCTCGACGGCATTCGTTTCGACGCAGCGCGACAAATGGCCAACTACGATTTTATGCACTGGATCGTTCAAGAAGCCAAAAATGTCGCCGGCCCAAAACCGTTTTACACCATTGCCGAATACATTCCCGAAGATCCTAGCATCACCAATGTAGATGGGCCGATGGACGGCTGCTGGCACGACAGTTTTTATCACTCCATAATTCCACAACTCTGCGGGGAAAATTTTGATTTAGAACGGCTCAAAGAGGTGATCGACTGCAAGCGGCAAGGTTTCTTAGGTGCTACGAATGTAATCAATTATTTGAGCAATCACGACCACGATCGCGTGTTCTCAGAATTGGGAGAGCACGGAATTTTGGATGAAGCAGCATTCAAGCGGGCGAAGTTGGGAGTAGCACTGTTAATGACAGCAGTTGGCGTGCCGTTGATTTGGATGGGCGAAGAATTTGGCGAATACAAAGCCAAAACGATCGAGCAATCTAAAATTGACTGGACGCTGCTAGGAAATGACATGAATAAAGGTTTGTGGGAATACTACAAAGGCTTGATTCACCTACGCAAAAATAACCAAGCACTTTACACAGAAAACATCGAATTTTTCCACGAAGATCCAGAGGCGAAAGTGTTTGCTTACACTCGCTGGAACGATGAAGGTTCGAGAGTTGTGGTCGTGGCTAATATGTCAGAAAATTATCTGGCAGGTTACAACGTTCCTCACTTCCCGGCCAACGGAAATTGGCACGAATGGACGGGAAATTATGATGTTGAATCGGGCGATGACAATATTATGATTGACTTGCCGGAATACGAAGCAAAAGTCTTTGTGTGGCAGTAACCTGTCCCTTCTAACAACAATCAAATAGGTTTGTAGTGATGACTTTAGTCCTTCTTTTTGAGGACTAAAGTCATCACTACAAACCTTATTAGACTTGCATTGCATTCCTTCGGTGTTCCATCAGGAAATCCATCTGCGTTTATCTGCGTTGCGAAGAGGTTTTCACAGTACATAAAAGATTTATTCAATTCTCCTATGATCACTGAAGTCCTAACTACGAACAAGCTCTTTTTTTTCGGCTTTCTGGTTGTTAATTTAAATTACCAGAAAGAATTGGTTTAAAGCCGGAACCCTTGTAGGGAGAAATTAAAATCAGACTATTCATTACTCCAATCCTCTTCCTTCCAAGTAGAGGTCGCCCTCATCTGTCAACTGACTAAACTGTCAACTGTCAACTGTCAACTGTCAACTGCATTAAGTATTTTACTCCGTTGATTTTCCAGGCAGAATTCGGTTGCGGCCGCCACCGGTAATGGTTTGCTAAAGAAGTAACCCTGACCCATCTCGCACTGCAACGACTGCAAAAATTCCAACTGTTCTGCTGTTTCCACACCCTCGGCAATCACCTGTAATTTCAAGCCCTGTCCGAGGGCGATCGCCAGTTTCACAATCGTAGCACCGCTGCTGTCGTTGAGCAAATCTGCCACAAAGGATTTGTCTATTTTTAAATTATTGAGCGGAAAGTTTTTCAGAGACCACAGAGAAGAATAACCGGTGCCAAAATCGTCCAGAGAAATGTGAATTCCCATTTGCTGTAACTGCCGCAATACCGATACCGTAAAATTCACATCGGTCATCGCAATGCTCTCAGTAATTTCTATTTCCAAATAATCGGGATTTAACTGGGTTTCTGACAAAATTTCAGCGATGGTTTGTACCGTGTTAGGCTGCATAAACTGGCGGCCTGATAAATTTACAGCTATCCGCATCGGCGGCAATCCCATTAACTGCCACGCTCTATTTTGCAAGCAAGCTGTCCGCATCACCCATTCGTCAATTTGGCAGATGAATCCTGTTTCCTCAGCTAAGGGAATAAATCGATCGGGAGCAATCAAACCGCGTTCGGGATGCTGCCACCTAATCAGAGCTTCCATGCCGACTATTTTGCCAGTATTTAAGTTTATTTGCGGTTGATAGTACAGCACAAATTCTGAATTTTTTAGAGCTTTGTAAAGCTGATTTTCTAAGTTAAGTTCTTCCGAGACTTGATTGCCGATCGCCCGCGTGTAAAACTGATAATTATTCCGACCTTTCTGCTTAGCTCTGTACATCGCAGCATCAGCATTTTTTAGCAAAGTTTCTGCATCTTCTCCGTCGTAAGGAGCCAAAGCAATTCCCAAGCTAGCCTTAGTATAGAGTTCCAGACCGTCAAAATCAAAAGGACTGCTTAAACTATGGATAATTTCCTTGCAAACCTTAATTGCTTCTTCAGGGCTGTTGATATTGTGCAGCAGCACGGTAAATTCATCGCCGCCCCAACGAGCGAGCGAATCCCCCACGCGCAAACAGTTAGTCAAACGCCGAGATACACCTTGCAGCAACAAATCGCCCACGGGATGCCCAAGAGTATCGTTAACATTTTTAAATCTGTCCAAATCTAAAAAGATTACCGCCAGCATTTCGGCGTTTTGGTGAGCGTTAGCTAAAGCTAAAGACAGCCTTTCATTAAACAGCAATCTATTCGCTAAACCAGTTAGTTGGTCGTGAGAAGCTTGATGTCGGATCATCGCCTCGACGCGCCTCTGCATTCCAGCCATGTACAGGTGAGTGCCTAAAGATTTTGCTAGCTTCTGTTCGTCGATGCTCCACTTTTGAGCTTCGCCGATTTTGATTTCTTTCCAAGCTGTAAAGGACTGTCGGGGACGATCGTTCCGGGTGTCGGAATGGGAATTTCCCGCCCACAAAATTTCGGTTTCTACGGCGCTGCGAAAAACGGTGAGACAGCCGATGCACTGTTGGCCGTATTGCAGCGGTATTGCCAAAAATGACCGAAGGTCAGTTTCGATAAAATTTGCAGATAAAGATTTGAGTTGAGGTTCTTGATAAATATCGGAAATTGCGTACAAGTGCGGTACGATTAAACTGGAAATATTTGTATCAATTGAATTGTAATGCTCGGAATGTAAATTTGGAAAAATACCTAATTGGCTGATATTAACGGCAGTTTTTTCTACCTCGTTTTCATTGGTCAACCCCATGATCTGCTGCCAAAATTCGCTGAGTTCCAAGTCGCACTCCGAAGGCTGCTGGCCGCAGGTATAAAGTTTAGCGGGCAGATCGCGAAACTCGGCTGCAATGTACAGCCGCCCTCCCGAACCATGCAAATGCTTGACAGTTTGTTCGAGAACTACTTGCCGAATTTCGTTTAATTTCAGAGGAGAGTGTAGCAAACTGCTAATTTGGTTGACAACGGCTTCGTCGCGGGCTTGCTGTCGGGCTTGACTTAGCAGAAAAGATTGGGCGATCGCAATTGAAAGTTGATCCACAAGCAACTGCACCATTTTCAATTCTCGATCGTTAAACCGTTTCGGTTGGCTGTGGTGACAAGCCAACAACCCCCAAAGCTGATTTTGATGCACAATCGGCACCGTCAGAGAAGAACGCGCCCCCATAGCCTTCAGATATTCTGCATGACAGGGGTCCACAGGACCATAGCGAATATCTTCAACTGCTAAAGTTTTGCCGGTTTCGGGACAATCTAACCGATTAATTATTTTATGCTGCAATTGGACATCTACAATCACTCGCTGCCGCGCTTTGAGAAACATTTCGCGGGAACTAGGGGGAATGTCGCTTGCCGGAAAGCGCAAACCAAGCAGGGATGGCAAGTTGTCGCCATTGATGGACTCAGCAATTACTTCACCGCTACCGTCGGATTCAAAGCGATAAAGTTTTACCCGATCGCTCCCTAAAAAGCTGCGAATTTCTCGCGCCGTTGTCGTCAAAATCTCTTGCAGTTCTAAAGAGTTGCGAATGCGATTTGTAATTCGATTGAGTAAAATCTCTTGTTCTAAAGTCGATCTTGACATTTGTCTAACTTTTGAGCGAGCCATCCCTTTTGATCTCCGGCTGTTAACAGCATTTTTGCGAGCCACTGTGTTAACTCGCCCTGTATTATAGAATACAACACTTTCGCTCTATCTGTGGGATTTATTCCAGCCGGGATCGACAAACCCGGTTTTTAGCAATATTTGGGATGTTCTCACAAATTTTTGCTAGGAACCGGGTTTTCTCAAAAGACTTTTATGCGGGCTCGCATTCGGAACGATCGCACAAATACAGCAACCGGGTCGATCGGACAAGCTTCTGATGCAAGAACGCAGAATGCTGGTTTTTCAACCCGGTTGGTAAGTATTTATACTCGAAATTATCCTCTTAAGCCGACTCCCAAATTTCCCGAATTCTGTCCGGCAAAAATCCCGCTATTTCCTGAATTCGCTCCTGGGACAACTCATCCTTTGTTGCTGAAAATACACCGGCGATCGCAGTTTCCGGTTTTACCCCAGAAGGAAGTGGGCCTTCTTGTTCCACCCGAAAAATAAACAAGTTGGAATCAATCACAAAAGGTGCAGGCCCTTGCCAAGGCGGACGCACCCGGCTCAGCAATCCCACCAGCGGATTCGTATCTTTCCAGAGGTCTGCTATTTCTTTTTGCAAAGTTTTGTCGTCCGTCGGCAAAACTTCTGTGTGCAGTTCAGCTTCCACGCGATCGCTTGCTTCGGTTGTCATCAAATCTCGCATTGTCCGGTACACCAATTCGGTAATGTCCCTGGCATCAAAAATATCCTCCAAGTGACCGTTTACCATCACTTTTTCCAAAAATGGCATATCCTTAGAGGCGATCGGAACTGCTGACCCTTCTTGATGCAGAGACTTAGGAGGATTCGTCTCCATTTTCTGCAACAGTTTGCGGCCTTTTTCCGTTAAATCAGCTTCTTGAAATGCCACTAAAGCCGGCAATAACTCAGTTCCTCCGTAAGGCTGTCCACTAAACTCGGCTTTGATAAATTCCCTTTGGTTGAGGTAGTCCAAGTGACCGAGCAATTCCGCTTCTGCTATTTCTCGACCGACATATTCTTCGGCTGCATTCCTAATTGCCGACTCTCCCTTGCCGTTGCCGCTGCCAATCTGTTTGAGCAAAATGTAAGTCAAGTCGTCTCTGATTGCAATTGTCATCAAAACCTCCTAGGTTAATATCCGGTAAAACTTAAGTAAAAAATGATTTTTTACTTGCTAAAATTGTGATAATTACTACTTAAAAACATTGAAGTCTAAACCAGACAAACAAGAATCTCTCAGCAGGTGGAAGTTGTTAAAATTAAGTGCCGCTTAGAATCTTCCTTCAGGTGGATTTACGTAGAACAACCGTAGTCTACTTTTGGTAGTATCCTGAAAAGCTGCCGCCACTCTTCACAGCCGTTAAGATAGGATGCTTGATGGGCAATACTTTTCCTAGTTATCGCGTCTTGTTGCTAATGCCGATCGCCCGTAGGTGTAAGTTGGTAATTTGCGCTTTTGATCAGTAAAATTATGGAGATGCTATAATCGATCGAATGGTGCAGTCTTTGCACCAGCAAAGCACCGATATTGTACAATCGGGCTAGAGCGAAGACTGGCAATTAAAAGCTACAAATACGAGCCAATCTGTTTCAAGTGCCGGAGCGCCACTTGAGGAATGCCTCGGGTACAACTTTTACGATCGTTTTTCGATCGGCATTTATGAACTACCCTAATTGGAATAAGAATTTGGAATCTTTGTCTTTAAATAGCGGTCAACCGGCGGTTGACAAGCGTCCTCTAGTCTTGGCTGTAGACGACAATCACGACAACTTAGAGCTGCTGACGCAAATACTCGATTTATTCGGCTGCGAGTGCGTGGGAGCCGTTGACGGGTACACAGCTCTGTCAACAGCAGTCTCGCGCTCTCCCGACCTAATCGTACTCGACATTTGCCTGCCCGATATAGACGGTATAGAATTAGTAAAGCGGATCAGAGAAAACCCCGAACTCAGACATATTCCGATTGTTGCTGTCACAGCACTAGCAAAAACAGAAGACCGCGATCGGATTCTCCAAGCCGGCTGTATTGCATACCTTTCCAAACCTTTTAACATCAAGGATTTAGAAACTATTATCCGCCAACACCTCAACAATCAGCCACTTCTGGTTGAGTTTTAGACTTAGAACTAGCATCGCGAACTTTAGGTGCAGACTCCAAAATTGCGATGGTTCCCGTGCGGCCAGTCTCCAAAGTCGCATCGCTGAGCAAATCAGTCACTCCCACGCCCAAAACTTCTTTGATTAAGTCTTTCAGTTGCAATTCCAGAACCGAGTCTAATTGCGATCGCACCTGCGAAGCCAAATCTTCCTGACCGTTCTGAGCCAGCAATTTTTCGGGTTTAGTAATCGCATTTTCGATCACAATTATCAATTTGTTATCCAAAAGATTGCAGAGCGCCTGACTCGTTTGATGTCCGAGTAGAGAACGGTACAAAGCTTGAATACCCTGCGCAAGACTCCGTTCTAATTTACCGCGAGTAGGTACTAATGTGTCCCCAGTCATATTTTTTAGGTACAGCAAGATAAGTGAAAAAACTATTAACCGATAACAGTTAACAGTTAACTGTTAACTGTTATAAACAACCGTGGCGCTAGCCAACAATAACTTGATTAGTTTCCACCCCAGTTGCACCCTTAACACCTTTAGCAATTGTCACCAATTTAGTAACAATTTCCTGATCGGGAACTGTACCTTTGAGAACCACAGTAGTGCCCAGTTGAGCCACATAAACAGTCTCAATATCTGCAACATCAGGATTTGCATCAAAGGCCTGAGCCACCCGTTTAGCTAAACCGCTTTGATCGTATTCTCCATTCAATCCCATGCGTTCCGGCGGGATTGTTTGAGTGTTCGCCGCAGGTTGGGCCACAGGTTGAGCTTGAGCTTGAGGTGCAGCGGCAGGTGCTTGGTAAGCAGGAGCTTCCACATTGTCCTGATTTTCCAGTTTTTCTAAACCAAACAGTCTTTTGAGCCAGCCCATAGAATTTGTCCTCTCACAAAGTTTTTGTTAATTGACAGTTGGCACGACGGTGTGCAATTATTATGCTCAATCATCGGAATTGCGATCGCACTCCATGACGCAGAAACCGAGTTTTTCGACAAAAAAAAATCGTTACAGCCATCCAGTTCGGTAGCCAAACCCGGTTTCTTGAGTTGTGTGCGCCAATCATAAATACAATTTAATATTGCACAAGTTCGCCGATCATCTGTCTGGAGACATAAATTCTCCGGCGCTCAAACAAATACCTGCGCCGATCATTCCAGCAAATCAAACTTAAAGCCTTCTTCCCCAACTTATACGATTTTGTTATACATCCATTCGTGCCAATTTCCCGTATTCGGAAAGTTAGGAATGCAGTAACTAGATAGATAAGTATCGTGACATACTCCTACGCCAACTGAGTACAGTATGGCGTAGGCTTCTCAGTGACTCCAGCTATTGCTTCGGACATTG
>NZ_JAUBVR010000094.1:0-18686 GCF_036705955.1 Microcoleus sp. A6-C6
GTTTTGTATTTTACCATGCTGTGGCTAGATTGTGAACCTTCTTTTTTGCTGTTACCCCGATTTATTGAGCGGATACGTTCGTGCGATATAATGTTATCACTAGATTGTGGAATAGTAATCCCAAAAAAAGGATAATTATGACCGTCGAACAAGCCATTTTAGAAAATGTGAAGGTCTTATCGCCAGACCAGCAACAAGAAGTATTAGCCTTCATCAAATTATTGCAGTCCGATAAATGGGAAAATATCTATAAAGGACGCTTCAAAGAACTCCAGCAAGAAATTCGTCTGGGAATGGATGCTGCCGAACGAGGTGAAGTAATTGATGCGGAAGATATGTTTCGGAGTTTGCGCTTAAAGCTACAACGCTGATAAGATATAAAATATTATGAGTTAATGCAGCAAACCATGAGTACAGCAGCCCTAACTACAAAACAGTACATTGAAGAACGGGAAGATTGCTACCGAATTGTCGGGAAGCGCGTTTCTCTCGATTCAATTATTTATGCTTTCCTGGCAGGACAATCACCTGAAAGCATCGTTCAGTCATTTCCAGCAGTGACACTAGAAGAAGTTTATGGAGCGATTACCTTTTACTTGGCTAATCGCACAGCTATTAATGCTTATTTATCCGAGGGAGAACAACTATTTGAAACATTGAGACAGCAAGCAAGGGAAAATAACTCGTTGCTTTATCAAAAGTTTTACACTCAGACTAGCCCGCAATGAAAATTAGTTTCCAAGCAGATGCCGATCTCAATCAAGCGATTGTAACAGGAGTTCTGAGACGCGAGGCAACTGTTGATTTTCAAACATCAAACGCATCGCTTTTAAGTGGCTTGACAGATTTAGAAGTTCTAAGTTTTGCAGCACAAGAAAATAGAATTCTCGTCTCCCACGACCAAAGAACCATGCCGAGATATTTTGCAGAGTTTATTTCTACTCAAACAAGTTCGGGTGTAATTATAGTGTTGCAAAGTTTTCCTGTTAGCGACGCGATCGATAATTTAATCAAAATATGGCAGACATCCGAATCAGAAGACTGGGTGAATCGCATTGCATACTTACCTCTGTGATTCCAGCTACGGGACATACAATTCTAGGAAAATCAACAGGAACTATCAATAGTTTTGTGAATGGCTAGGAAAATCAACAAGCAAAATGATTCAATCCATACCAAAAATATCCATCAAACCTGGATATCGCGCCCAGTCAGATGATAAAACCCCTGAAGCCGATGCAATTGATTTCTACCAATTGCGGCAACTCACCAATTCCCAACGGTGGCAAATGGCGGCAAAATTAAATCGTTGGGCAAAAACTGTTAGCTTGCGCGGGATGAAAAAAGCTTGTCCATCAACCTACCAAGAGCGATTTGCCCGATCGATCTTACGTAGCAAATGGCTGCCAATTTTAACCCCCACCAGTGAGGCCCCTATGTGGACGCAAGACCACAGCCACATCGCTAGACTGTTGCACCCAATTTTTGAAACATTAGGTATCTCTTATTATATTACAGGAGGAGTTGCCGCTTCTGTCTATGGCGACCCCAGAACAACACGCGATTTAGATTTAGTAATTGAATTGATCCGAGATAATATTTCTCAATTAGTTGCAGCACTAGAAACCGCTGGTTTTTACTGTCCTCCGGGTTCGGTAGAAGATATTCAACAGGGCCGAGGGATGGTGTTGAGTGTCACTCACATGACTTCAGTATTGAACGCTGATATTGTGCTGAATTCTCAGACTGAATTCGATCACTCAAAAATGGCAAGACGACGATTAGAAGCGCTTGACGAAGCTGGTGTAGAACAGTTTTGGATAGCTTCTCCTGAAGATATTATATTGGCAAAACTGCTCTGGTGGCAACAGTCTCAGTCTCAAAAACAATGGAATGATGTTTTGGGAATCCTGAAAGTCCAAGCTGAGCATTTGGAGCGGGGTTACTTAACAAACTGGGCGCAACAATTGGGATTAATTGATGATTTGAATCTAGCTTTTACTGAATCTGGGATTTGATCCGTGAGTATTAACTCAACACGTAGCGACAGTTTCAGGGCTGACGCAGGGGCGGGCTGATTCCCGGTTTTTAGGAAAAATTTTGCGTTTAAGCAAATCAAATCTGCGATCGATCGCCTATAATCAAAAATCAGACCAGCCATAAAAAACCATCGCCATGAGCGTAATTGCAGTTAAATGGTCGATCGACGAATACCACCAAATGATCTCCTCGCGCATCTTAGAAAATCGGCGCGTCGAACTGCTGAAGGGAGAAGTTGTTGAAATGTCACCAGAAGGGGAACCCCACGCCTATTTTAGCAGCGAAGCAGGAGAATATCTGATCAGGCTGTTGGGCGATCGCGCTACCATCCGTTCAGCCAAGCCGATTACGCTTCCTAACGACTCGGAACCAGAACCCGATATTGCGATCGTACAGCGATTGGGCCGCACATATCTCGAACATCACCCCTATCCCGAAAACATTTTCTGGCTGATAGAATACTCAGATTCCACTCTCGTTAAAGATTTAGAGACGAAAACGAAAATCTACGCAGAAGTCGGAATCCCCGAATACTGGGTGGTTAACCTCAAAAGAAGACACCTGATAGTATTTCGAGATCCTCTTGATGGAGATTACACTTCCAAGCTGACGCTAACCGCCGGAACCGTTAACCCGCTAGCATTTCCCGATGTGGCTGTGTCGGTAAGTGCGATCGTTAGCACTTGATTTTCCTTGTAAATTCCGCCTTCAAATCACAGGTAAACCGTCCTGAAATACCAGCAATTCTCCCGGTTGAATTTGCGTCCAAACTTCATCATCAGTCAGCGGAAAAGTAGCAATAACCGCCACGCGATCGCCCTCCTGTGTCAGTTCCCGGAAATCCACAGTTACATCTTCATCGATCGAATGCGCCCTCGCAAAAGGTGCTTGTCGCACAATATAATGCAGATTCGTAGAACAGTGTGTAAATAAATGTTCTCCATCAGAAAGTAAATAGTTAAAAATTCCGTGCGCTGCCAAAGTTTTAGTAATTTCGTTCAGAACTTCGTAAATTTCCGTCAAAGCAGGCTTATTTTGAGGGAAACTTTCTCGCAACTTTTCTAATATCAAACAAAATGCTTTTTCGCTGTCAGTTTTGCCGACAGCTTTATAAAATCCCGCAGTTTCAGGATGAAAATTTTCCAGATTACCATTATGAGCAAACACCCAATAGCGTCCCCAAAGTTCCCGAATAAAAGGGTGGCAGTTTTCCAGAGCAATTTCGCCTTGGGTAGCTTTGCGGATGTGAGCAATGACGTTAGTTGAGTGAATGGGATAGCGCCGCACAACTTCCGCAACCGGAGAAGCAACCGCAGGTTTTGAGTCGATAAACAGGCGGCATCCCAAACCTTCAAAAAAAGCAATTCCCCAACCGTCTTGATGAAAGTCTGTTTTGCCACCCCTTGCAGAAAAACCTTCAAAAGAAAAGCAAATATCTGTTGGAACATTGCAGTTCATTCCCAGTAATTGGCACATAGCTTTTAAATCTCTGGAGTTTGGATAGATGTCGCAGCTATTGGCAGCTACAGATTTTTGATGATACCATTATAGTATGAATTAATTGAGCATGATAAAAAAATATAATCAATGTGCTTTTCTTGTCCCCCCCCTTTTTAAGGGGTGTGCCAGGGAGATCGGTCTTAAGTGAACCGTATTTTATCATAGCCCAAGAGAAGGCGATGCTTTCTGAGGATTGCTCTCTCTTGGCTTAATTAACTTCATTTTTAATTCAAGTTTCTGGGGGAAAGTCAGAAAACTGTTTGATACTCTTCAAAATTATTTGAGGCTTGCTTTTGTACTGTTCAACCTTGCCACTGATATACACATAACCGCGTCCTTGACCAGCATAACGTTTCTCAATCAATCGCTTCAAAGGAGCCATTTCATCAGTTTCGGCATCCGGTATCCACAAATCTAATTTATGATAAACTGAACCAGCATAAATCAGGGCATTTCCACCGATCCATTTATTAATCCCAGCCTGCAAGTCGCAGAAAATAGTAATAGATTTAGCCTGCTCGGAAGCCGCTAAGATTTTCGGGTAGTGCAATCTCACAGACAGGACTCCGGTGGTTACTTCCGACAAGCGAAAATCTTCAACAATGGAGCCGCGCATCGACCACCAAGGAAGCAAGTTTGCATAGTTGCGAGAGGGAATTTTGGCATTAGTAATCGGATTCCAAATCATCAGATTGTAAGCTTTTGCGGCGGATTCTGCCTGAGTCATTGGTCGGTGATACAATCGGGATCGCCCGTATTTCACAAAGTACGGACTCCAGCCTTCTTCAATTAGTTTAAGATTGTAATTTTCTCCATCTTTGTGTATGTAACAGAGGATGCGTCCGTAGTTGTCGCGGTGTTTTAAGAGTGCAACTTCAACCGCATCGTCTGTATCAAATTCAATATCAACTTTAGCTAGTCCACCATCTGCTGTCGCGAAGTATTGTTTAGCCATTTCCGAAGCTGCTTTCCCCGCCGCGGTTACAGGTTTTGAAGTGTTGGAGTAACTTTCTTCTGTATCGACGCAAATCAGTCGCAATGACTCGGTTTTGCCGTTAAGAGCAACTTTGACAGTATCGCCATCAACTACTTGAGTTATTTGCAGGTTCGGAATTCTGGTTGCCATATTTCGCAGCCTGTTAGACTTGAGATTTCATTCACATATTGGCTAAAGTGTACATGAGTTTGGTGCTGAATGCAATTTCTTAGGAGTGAGACCTTCTGTTGGCTACTGGATATATAGCACAATACGGTTCAGTTAATATTTTTTTGTCCGAATAGAGCGTCTTCTGGAAGCAATTGCAGTGTCTATTTTTCACAGAGATTTCTCAACCGGACTCTCTTGTATGAACCGTATTGATATCTAGCATTCTGTGCAACCTTACCGATTAGTGTTGGTATTTTTGATATTGATTTTTGCAAGTTGCTGCGTAATTTATCAAGTCTGGGAAAAAAGCCCTAAAATCTGATTCAAGCTGCTGATAATTAACTGTTAAATCTTCTAGGCCATCTGCTAAGTTATTAGTCCAGTTGATTCTTGCCGATATTCTCTTGAGAGCATGATCTATTCCGTCAATTTCCTTGTAGGAGTCGAGCCAGTCATAGGCAATTATTTTTGGTAGCACTTCCTGAAGCGATTCGGGCAATATATCGCGGTTGTCTTGCAATACTTTGTACGCATTACGCGAAAACTCGCGGAGGGGAACTTGTGAATATTCCAGCCAATTTTTAGCTAAGAAGTGGTCATAAAATACGTCTACCAACACTCCGGCAAATCTGCGTCTATCGGCGCAAACAAGGCTTGTACTCGATCGCACTACTGCATGAGAGTCGGTGTAGATATCTACTTTTCGGTGCAAATCGATGCCGTTTCTAATGTCCTCGGAATAAAGATTGACTGCCGAACCCTTGACAAAATCGCCTAAGAGGTTGCCAATCAGCGATGCTGGCGTACCGTCTGATAAGAATAGATGAGCTAAATAATTCATTGCTACATTAAACAGATATAATACCATTTTTGAAACATGATGCAACTGTATTTGTAGGGTGTGTTGCTCTCTTCTCTTTAAATGCCTATTTAATCGACTTACATGAGAAGTGCTCAATCCATATCCAAGGAGTGAGTTTGTTAGCTAATATTCTTATTAGTAACTTCATTTTTTTTCATAAATTTGATTATCTGATTTTCTATAACCTTCGAGTTGAGGTATGGTGCGAAAACGCTTGAATATTTGATATTTTGAACCTTTTTTTTTCGTCTATTATTTTACAGAAATTTACCTCGAAAGAACCTACAATATATAGCCTTTTTCAGAAAGATTAGGTACGCTTCCGGCATAGGGCATAGGGCTATCCTCACTTTTTTGAGAACCGCTATAAGTATCCGCTCAATAAATCGGGGTAGACTACCGTGTCGGGAAGGTTTTTGCGATGTTTGAGGCTCGTCAGTGAGCGATTTTCCCCGATTTATTGAGTGGATACAAAATTTGTATATATTAACACGCCAAATACTATGATCGAAGGTTAACAAGTTAAAATTAGTTAATACCATTTTGACAAAAAATTGCTACACAATAAATGTTGTGTTTGTTTACAATGACCCTGCTCTGGCGGTAATATTGATATTAACACAAATTTTTTCATTCCTAAGCAAAATAGCGACATCCGCGCCAACGCAATCCGAGGCCAAGGCGGAAATATTATCATTAACGCACAAGGTATTTTTCGCTCGACTGACAGCGACATCGACGCCAGTTCAGAATTAGGAATTAACGGCAATGTCGAACTTAGAACTCCCAATACTGACCCCGTAAAAGGATTAAATCAGCCAGAAACCACCCGATTTCCCCCGCCGCCGGCGCGAGGCTGTCAAACTACCGGCCAAAGGACAAGTCGATTTGTCATCACCGGGCGCGGCGGTTTGCCACCGAGTCCCAGGGAACGAGTCAGCAGCAGCAACGATAATTTTGATGTCGCCAAGCCGCTGGTTGAGGCTCAAGGCTGGATAATTAACGCTAAGGGCGAGATTGAATTGGTAACAAATTCGGCGGTAGTTGTGCCTTACAGTCCTGGGGGAACACCACCAATTTGCAATTAATATCAATTAATCAACAAGATTCGTAAAGTTCGTAGTGAGGAATGCAAGTCCTTCTTTCCGATGACTAAAGTCCTCACTACAAACCATTTTGATTGTGGCTGCTGAGAATAATCCACTGCATTAACTGCTGCCACTCCGGAGATTGAGTTAATAAATCTGCATCCAATTCATTGCCAGCATCCTGCGAAAATTCGGCGAAACATTCCGCCCAATCAATTACTGTTTCCACAGGCAAATAAGGCGTATAATTCCAAGAACGCTGTAAAAATTCTGCCATCTCAACGGAATGACCGGTGCGGTGCAAATACCAAGCAATCCAAACTAAGGTACTGTACTTGATTTGCTTTTCCAACAAACGTATTTTATCGGGCAATTCGGGGCGGGAAAAAAAACTGTCTATGACTGCCGCCAGGGATTTAGCTTGCGGTAAACCTTTGTACATGGCGCTTTGTTCGTGCTGGCGGTAGCAAACTGTTATTTGCCGCAGCCACTCTGTTTCGCATCCCATTAAGGCTAAACGCAGCACTAAATCTGTATCTTCCGCCGGGGGAAATCGAGGGTCAAATCCGCCGGCTCGCTCTAACCAATGGCGGCGAAATACCATCGCGCTGGGTAATACTGGTTTCCACCGCAGCCACATTTCTAAGTCTAATTTAGGGACGTTTTTCCAGGGTGTGACATCTTTGATCGGTTCGCCTATACTGTTGACTTGACGCCAGCCACTGTGGACTATTCCTAAATTTGGTTGCGCTGCAAATACAGCGATTTGTGCTGCTATTTTGTCTGGTAAGAAGTAGTCATCTGCATCGAGAAAGGCGATGAATTCTCCTCGCGCTAGCTCGATGCCGCGATTTCGGGCAATGGAAACTCCTTGATTTTGTTGGTAAATGTAGCGAATTCGATCGCCATATTGCTCTAAAACTAATCTGGTGTCGTCTCGGGAACCGTCGTCTACGACAATAATTTCCCAGTCAGTATAGGTTTGGCGCAGCACGCTATCAACGGCTTGGCCGACGTAAGCAGCGCAGTTGTAAGCCGGAATCACCACGCTTACCTGCGGAGTTCGATCGCTCATCATGAATATCCAGTCCGAAGGATTATAATCTATACAGGCTGGGCGGATTTACTAAAATCCTGGCTGTGAAATCCAGAAAAATTATGCACTCGCCCCTCAAAGATTTATTGATTAAATCCAGTTGCGTCTTGATTATACAATACGTCTAAGGTGCGTCAGAGACTGACGCACCGGATAAGCGATGCTTTTTGAGCATAAATTTGGTTCAAGAATTTGCCCAAGTAAGTTGGCGCGAATTCAGTAAATCGTGGGGGCGAATTCCTAAAGGACTGGGATCGCCTTTTACCTTCAAATACTTGTCAGCTATTTGCAAAACCTGTTCGGGATTGGGTGGCTTGGTCAAAAAATCGGAAGCACCTGTAAGTTTCGCTCGCGTGCGATCGATTATACTGTCTTGACCAGTCAAAAATACGATCGGAGTTTCCCGAAAACTCGGTGTTTTCCGCAAAAAATTGCACAAAGCAAAACCACTTGTCTTCGGCATCACCACGTCCATAAAAATTAAAGCAGGCTTCTGTTTGGCGATGATGCCCACTCCATCCATCGGATCTTGAATTTTTAGGACTCGATACCCCGCCGGCAATAAAATTTGCTGTAAAAATTCGCATACTGTCGGACTGTCATCGATACAGGCAATCAAAGGGCGCACCCGCCCATTCATCGCCGCAGCAAGGCGCCACTGTTCTATAGGCGACGGTAAGTCTGGTACTGTTCGGAAATTTACTAAACCCTGCTTCATGTAATTAACTAAAGCGCGAGTTGCGACGGTGACGCACTGTTTTTTCTTAAATGCAATATCCCAAAGAGTATTCTCGCCGTTAAATACGTTACCCAAAGCTATCAAAGAACTAGAGCTAAATCGATTTTCCTGTAACTTGGCCGACGCTTTTAAAAGCGGTGCTTGTTCAGGATCTACCAGCCACAAACCCATTCCTTTCCACTTCTGCCAAATTTGTTCTGTAGAACACAGAATTTTTTCTACTTCCGTTACAGACAGCAGCAAAGAAGAGATAATTTTAGAAAAATATTTTTCCGACGGACGCCATTCCCGACGTAAACCCGATTGACCGATCAGAGCAAAGAAAACTTCCGAAACGCTGCTGTGGACGATCGCCTTAGCTTGTTGCAAACTCATTTCGCTGGCTGCCAGCCCTTGCTGAATCAGTTGATATTCCCATAGTTCCCCAGCATCGAGGTCTCTGAGATCCACTTGAAAGTTGCGACAGTGTTGCCCAACAGCCCTGTACCAGCGCCTCGCCCTATGCGCTCCTCCTGTCGCATAAACCAAACTGCCCTGGAAAAAGTAAAGTTGCCACTGTTGTTCGCCTTGCTCTAACAGCAGTTTTCCCGTTGCTTGTTTCTGGCTGAGCACTGCCAGAGTATGAGATAGCATTTTGTACCCGATTGCGGTAGCAGACATATCAACTCGCATCCCCTGTACTCCTGTTTCTCCTATTATATAGATGCTGAGTTGTGGAATAAAACAGTAATATTACTGAATTTTGCTCAAAAAAACACACTTTATGCTGCGAGTGCAACCCCATCAGGTACTGATACAATTTCTCCAAAATAATGCAGCCATAGGTAGGCTGAAAACCCTTAATTCATCAGTTATTCCCAAATTTCAAATCTGAAATCTGAAATCTCAAATGGTACGATACCCCTCAGGAGTTTTAGCCATCAGGATGCAGCGCCTATTTGCACTAAGCTGTCGCGTATTTAAATTAAATATTCGGTACGGCGTCGGAGCAACGTACCACAAGAGTGTTTGATTGATTTTTCACACACAATTTAAATGTAGAACAGCTTATTAATTAATAACTAAAATCCTGCGTCTCACTAATAGCTAATTCTCTTCGCTATCTTTGGGAGGTACGGGATCGTAACCCCCAGGATGAAAAGGATGACAGCGCAAAATTCGCTGCACTGCCACCCGACCGCCGCGGGCCGCCCCAAATCTTTCTATGGCTTCGATCGCATATTGCGAACAAGTGGGCTGAAATCTACAGGCGTTAGGTAAATAAGGAGAAATACCCATTTTGTAGCCTCGAATTAATCCGATCAGCAATACTTTCACAATTTTTACCTCAGCGCTTGATTAGATTAATCGCAAAATCTTGTGCTGTCCACCTATTTTTATTGTTGCCTCTTGGATAGCTAAAAGACAATTTGAGGAGACAATATGGTACTTGTTTCGGAGTTTGCTACTTGACCGATACCTAAAAAATTACCATCTCGATCGTAAACTTGCAAGGGATAGGGAGATTCGGGTATTAAGTTTTCTGGGGGATTGTTGCTACTTTCCTCGGCTGCTATCGCCGTTTCGGGAATCGGGAGGCGCTGTCCTTGAAACCAGCGTTTGGTATATTCAGGAGAAAGGACGATCGCACCTAAGTGTCCCAAAACCGCGGATGGCAAAATCGGGCTGAATGTATTCTCCTTTAATTGTAGTTCTAATTCTTCAAAACTGAGACTTTTGTCGATCGAGAAACCACTGCTTTCGGTGCGAGTCAAACCAGCCAAAGTACCGCCTGTATTCAACAGTGCGCCCAAGTCTCGCGCGATCGCCCGAATGTAAGTACCGGCCCCACAGGCGATCGACAAATCCAATTCGGGAAAATCCCCCGGCCGCCAATCCAAGATATCCAGCCGAAACACCTCAACATTCCTAGCCGCAACTTCCACAGTTTCGCCTTTTCTGGCTAACTCATAAAGCCGTTTTCCTCCCACCTGAACCGCACTAAAACTAGGCGGAAATTGCTCGATTTTGCCGATAAAATTCGGCAGTGCAGCTTGCACTTGTTCTAAACTTAACTCCGGCACCGGTTGAGAATGCAGGATTTCTCCTTCTAAATCGTCCGTAGCGGTAGTCAAGCCAAACCGAATCGTACCTTGGTAAGCTTTGTGGTGTTGGAGGAATTGCAGCAGTCTGGTTGCTCTTCCCAGGGCGATCGGCAAAACGCCAGTCACAGCAGGATCGAGGGTTCCTCCGTGTCCGACTCGTTTGAGTTTCAATATTCGGCGCACTCGCCCCACGCAGTCGTGAGATGTCATGCCCGCAGGTTTGTTGAGATTGAGAAAACCGTCAATAGTCATTAGTTATTAGTCAGTAGTCATTAGTCAGTAGTCAGTAGTCATTAGTCAGTAGTCATTTTAGCCTGAGCGACTTGTGAGTCAGCGTAGCTGAAGCAAGCCGAAGGCTAGTCATTTTAGCCTGAGCGAAGCCGAAGGCTAGTCATCAATCATTTTAGCCTGAGCGACTTGTGAGCCAGCAAGCCGAAGGCTAGTCATCAATCATTAGTTATTAGTCAGTAGTCATCAATCATTAGTCATTAATCATTAGTTATTAGTCAGAATGAAGTTCGGAAACTGTTTTTTCAACACATTTAAGGGATAGATGGAAGAAGGTAGAAGGAATCTGAAAACTTTTGAGAGATCTTTGTTACTGACAACGCGCAAGCCTTGCCTGAGTTGAAAACTTCAACATTAAAAACTTAAGACTCAAAAGTACCCGCAAGCTCAATTCCCAATTACCGATTCCCAATTACCGATTCCCAATTAAAAAATAAAGTCTGTCCGAGAGATAGTAACTCCCAATACAGTAGCCAGAGTTTCCTTGGTACTTGTAAGCTGAACAATGGTACTCGGAACAGTTCCAGATCCAGCGGAAATATTGAGTTGGTCAAATGTGAGGCCGGCACTCAAGCGAATTTTATCCGTACCAACAGTAAAATCGGTAATCACATCGCTATCTGCCGATCGCCCGATCGAAAAAGTATCATTTCCAGCGCCACCAGTTAAAGTATCTCTGCCGCGATCGCCCGATAAACAATCATCGCCAGCACCGCCAAACAGCGAATCATCGCCAGCACCGCCAAAAAACGTATCATTACCCGCACCACCCAACAAAGTATCGCTGTCTTGGTTGCCAAACAGCAAATCATTGCCATCATCGCCACTTACCGAGTCAGCACCTTTGCCGCCGTAGAAAGTATCGTCGCCCGCGCCGCCCAAAACGCTGTCGCGCCCTGCACCGCCGAACAGCAAATCATTACCAGCGTCGCCCAGTATTGAGTCGTCGCCGTCGCCACCGTAGAGGGAATCGTTTCCCCCCAAACCTAAAATGCTGTCAGGGCCTCCCAAACCGAAGATCAAGTCAGCGCCAGCAGTACCGCTGAGGGAGTCTGGGCCGCTGGTGCCATTGCGAGGGGTAGCAGAGCCTCCCGGCCTAGTACCCGCGCTGGTTGGGGTTGGGGTTGTGATGACGATCTTAATTGGTACTGATGATGGCATGGTTTTGAAGAGTGGTAGAAATTTGCCATTCTAACTTAGCCTAAAAGTGGGAGTTACAGAAAGTACCATGAACACCAGGTGTCTTCAGGCGAGGAAGCTGTCATTCAATTGACTGTCAACAGTTAACTGTTAACTGTTAACTGTCATTCAATTAACTGTCAACTGTCAACTGAAGATCGTATAGTTTGGCAGTTGGTTCAATACATAAGATTTAGATATAACCGTAAAAACATTCTTAAAGATTACAGTTATAGTTGAATTAAATATATGCTGCAAATAGCCTATAGCTTTTAACAAATAAATGAGAGGCAGGAAAGAATTATTCCTCACAAGCTTGACCGCTATTACTATGAGTTGGGGAGCTGTCACCGTCATTCAGGGGATACCGGGGGCGATCGCCCAAACACAGTTGCCGATGAGACTGCAACACGGGGAAGGAACCTATACCCTTACGGTATCAGAAACGGAGACCACAAAATCTGCCTATGGGGGTCAGTTGCGCCTCTATGACGTGCATATTGCTAAGATGTTTGAGGTGACATATGCTGATTGTCAGGAAATACCGGGCGCTGGCTTTAGAGATTGGGATTACTGGGCAGGAAATGGCAGAATTAGCATGGGGACATTCAGAATCACCTGTCAGTTAGCTAGCGATATTGCGAACACTTACGGTTTAGGCAAACCTGAGCGTAGTGCGATCGAATATTCTCAGGAAGAAGCCGGCCCGCCAATATCCACAACTCGTTCTATCCCAATTTTAGACATTACTGGCAATAAAGTGCAGCGCTGGATGAATTTTGCACAGAGTTTTAGACCAAGATAAAAATAACTTCTAGGAGGCTATAAAAATGACAACTCTATCCAACGAACAAACAGCGATTATCCGTACAGAAAGAGGACTGTCGATCGCAGGTACGCGCATCACTATCTACGACATCATGGACTATGTGACGGCTCAATATCCGCCTAAGTTTATCAGAGGATTGTTTGATCTAACAGAGGGACAAATTAACGCGGCTTTGGCTTATATTGAGGCAAATCGCGATACTGTTGAAGCTGAGTATCAACTGGTTCTTAAGGAAGCTGAGGAACTGCGGCTGTACTACGAAGAAAAAAATCGCGATCTGATTGCCCGAATTGCCGCCCTGCCACCAAGACCAGGAACGGAAGCTGTATGGGAAAAGCTTCGAGCGGCTAAGGCAAAACGTGAGGCTAAAGAATGATTTTTTTGATAGATCATAATCTCAATGGACACGCCATAATTTTCTTTGGCTCTATTGCTAATCAAGGTTGGCTTGATATCATCCCAATTCGTTTTGTCACCTTTGCACAAATGGAATTGCAAATCAATAGCGATGATAGAGTAGTTTGGCGACTTGCTCAAGAAAATCAGATGATTTTGCTCACAGCTAATCGCAGTATGAAAGGCAATGATTCCTTGGAACAAGTAATGCGCGAAGAAAGTACCCCTGATTCATTACCTGTGATTACGATTGGAAACGCTGATAGATTACTGAATGATTCGGAATATCGAGAACGTTGTGTTGAACGTCTAATTGAGATTGTGCTTAATATTAATGGCTATATGGGTGTGAATCGGCTTTTCATCCCATGATGCGGGGTCAAGATTGTTCCAGAAGTGCGATCGCAATTTGATTGCCACTAAATGTAGTGTTTAAAAAGTGATACCCATGTTAAAAGAATTAAAAACCATTACTCTTGCAACTCTTCTGGTATTAGTAACAGCTACGCTAGGTTCTACTGCACCTCTCCCTAGTCCTAATAATCAAGGGGATTATACGGGAAGATCTGATCATACTTATTGGGAAGTAGTAGACCCAGACCCAAAGGGGTTAAATTGTCGTATGAATTCTTCTTTTGAAGAATTTATGCGTGTTGACAACCGCACTCCATTTGATGTTTTTAATTGGTCTGTAGTTGGTGTTTTAAAACAGGGACAGCGTTTTGAAAGCTTTCCTGGAAATGCTGGTGTTACTTTCCGGGATACCAGGCGTTTACCTTGGCTTTTTGTAGGAAAAAGCTACACTGCTGGTGCGGCGCAAGGTTGTTTTATTCGCGCTAACAGTCAATTTGTCAAACCAGTACAGATGTCACAGACTCGCGTACAACCCCAAACGAATCAACCGCTAGCAAGTTCCACAGCACTACCGATGAAGCTTGGTTTTGACGAAGGATTTGGATTGATTGTAGTACCAGAAAGCGATACCACAGCATCGGCCTATGGAGGACGCTTAAGGCGATATGATGTTCACATTGCTAAAATGTTTGAAGTCACTCACTTTATGTGTCAATCGCGGAATGTAACACCCGGTCTTACATGGAATTACGAGGCTGGGGGTGGCACGATTAATATGGGAAGTTTTGTAATAACCTGCCGACTTGCTAATCAAATAGCTAGTGCCTATGGTTTAGGTAAATCAGAACCTACGAATATTACTTTTTCGGCTGGTGAAATCGGTCGCCCTAATGTCAGAAGTTTCAACGTTCCCATCCTAGATATTACAGGTGATAAAGTACCACGCTGGGTGATTTTTGTGCAGGGATTTCAGCCAGTGAGGAGGTAGGGCGATCAATCGCAATGGAAGGAGTTGTTGGCAAGTATGTTGAACAATGTGGTGCTGGGACAAACTTAGTGCTTTTAGATGCAGATGTTGCCAAGCTTTTCCCCATGATGCAGCAGTGAATGAGGCATTGAGGATGTTAATTCAGATTGCACAGCGCCAGCAATTAAATACTGTGGTACAGTAAACGGAATAAAAATGATTGGTGAGGTGCGATCGCAATTCGCAAAAATGTGAGTAATCAGCTAGTAATTTTGATTTTCAAGTATAATAGAGTTCATGTATCAGACAATCTGTCTTAATTTATGTCAAACCATCTGTGGGAATAAAAATATCATGCTACCTAAAATTACAATTGCTCAAAAGTTAACGACCAAGTTTTTAATTGTCATATTTTTATGTTTTGGAATCCTCTTGATGCACTCTGAACCAGTCAGAGCAGAAGGAAGTCTATCTAATGTTAGCAAAAAAACAGATTGCTTTTTAGTTCTAGGAGGAAGCTGTGATAAAGAAGCGACAACCAATACATCCTCCTCTGAAACCGAGATTAAACCAGGCGCTAACCTGAGTGGAAAAAACCTACAAGGTGTTAATCTGCATAATGCTGATTTGAGAAGATCGGATTTGAGTGGCGCAAATTTAACTGGAGTAGACTTGAATGGTGCTGAGTTAAGTGAGGTTAAAATCAGCAGAATCAAAAACCCGGGCAACTTAGATTTTCAAGGATTTGATTGGAGTAAAATTAGGTTAAGCAAGGAAGATTCTCTCAAGATATTTACAGCCAACTTAAGCAAGCAAGATTTAGTCAATTTCATCAAAGCTGACCCTAATGGCTTGGATTTCAGCGGATTGGACTGGAAGAAAGTTAAGTTAAGTCCTAAAGATGTAGTGAATTTGGTTAGCTTGAAGCTAAATCAGCAGGATTTAATTAACTTAATCAAAAGCGATTCTAATCAGCTAAATCTTAGTAAGGAAGAATTACTAGGGTTAGTCCAGCTAAACTTAAATAACAGCAGTTTATGGCGAGGTTCTAAGCTAAGTAGTCAAGACCTACTAAATTTACTACCAAACAGTTTGAGTGGAGTAGACTTAAGCGGGGTTGACTTACAAAAAGCAAACTTTACTGGTAGCAACCTACAGCAAGCTAACCTAAGTGGTGCAGACTTGAGAAAAGCAAATCTTAACGGTGCAAAAATGCCTGATGGTACTCTCTATCGACGTTAGTTTTGCTTAGTAGAGCGCGTCACCTGCTATAATCGCTCTGTTTGATCGAAAATTAATCTAAAGGTGACGCATCGTACTAATACTGGTTATTGCTTACTCTTCATTCATCATTGATTGGTAATCACTGAGATCAACTCGAACCATTTCGCATTGTTTTTTGGCATAAGTTGTACAAGAAACGCAAGAATTGAGACTTCTAGCTGCTGCTCCTAATGTTATGTTATATGGCATGGGCAGAGCTTCCGTAATCTCAACTAACTTTTCGGCTTGACTTTGGTATTCTCGCATTTTGTCACCGCACTGTCTTAATTTTTCGAGATTTTCGCGATTTCTCAAAGGTTCCATATTTCTGCCCGCTTCTTCTAGCTGACTTATATCATTGTAGATTTTTTCAAGATTGTAAGTATTAGGAACTGTAGCACTTGTACCGACAACAGGTTGGGTGGCTGAGATGTCTCCTGGGTGGGAAAACAATAAAGTTGGTAATAATACTATTGAAATTAGTGCCTTATCAACCCCCATCAATAACCCCCTCGCTAGCTTAAACGGCGATAAAGCAATACCTACAATTCCCAAAATGACACTGAAAATCCAAGAGAAGAAAGTTGATACCAAGTGAAAAATAAAACTTGGTATCGCAAATAAAAAGTCCATAATACATAACCCCTAACTATTCAAACTAATTTACCTAAACTATTGAGAAAGCAATTGTGGTGGATTCTCTCAGTTATTCTGCAATATTTAAATGAAATGTGACAACTCAAAATGGTAGGATTTAGTACACAATTTTTATAATTATACTGAACCAATTTAGTATAGATTAGTATAATTCAGTTGACAAAGTAGGATTTGGTATAATATAATACCCTCAATATCTCTTTGTATATACCCATGAAGAATGTTGAAGATGTTGTACAATGGGCTAATAATTTGATTGTTGATAAAACTGGAGAACATCTTACACCCATAGAGGAAGCAATACTGACGGGTGTTTGGCAAAAGCAAAAATATCCTCAAATAGCTAAAGATTTTCATTGTAGTGAATCTCACGTTAAAAAAGAAGCTGCGAAGTTATGGGAAAAGTTGCGTGAGGAATTAGGAGAAGACCTTAATAAATTAAATTTTCGTTCTAAGTTAGAGAAAAAGCATCGGGTTTCTCAAGGATCTAATTTTGGTTACTGCGTACAAATTAATGAGGGAAGTATTAATATTTGTGGTGAATGTTTACATCCTTTGAACGATTTACAAAACCGATCGCCCTTTCCGCCAGATTCTCCCCAAAACAAAGCCCATACCCGCATAATCGACTTAACAGACGCGCCCGACATCCCTTACTACCACAACCGCACATCCGAACTCACCACCCTCAAACAATGGATATTAGAAGCCCACACCCGCTTAATCACCATATACGGCTTAAGTGAAATCGGCAAAAGCGCGATCGCCCTCCAACTCATCCAACAAACTCAAACCGAATTTGATTACATTATTTGGCGGAGTCTCAGCAACACTCCCACACTCTCAACCCTCCAAACCGAACTCAAGCAAGTTTTTTCACGATCGCAACCAACCCCATTACCAACAATCCTTGATTATTTTCGTTCCTATCGTTGCTTAGTAATACTTGATGATGTACATAATATATTTAGCAGCGGTCAATTAGCAGGGGAATATTTAGCAGAATATAAAGATTATGGCAAATTTTTCAAACAAATTGCCACATCATCTCACCAGAGTTGCTTAATCCTCCTAAGTTGGGAAAAACCCAGAGAAATCACAACTTTAGAAGGAGAAAACCGACCCACTCGTACCTTACACCTCAAAGGCTTAGGAGAACAAGCCGCAGAAATATTCAAACAAAAAGGATTAACCGATGAGGAAAAATGGTCAGAATTAATCAACCTTTATCAAGGTCATCCTTCCTGGTTAAACATCATAGCTTCAACAATTTTAGAATTATTTGACGGAAATGTATCCCGGTTTTTAGCCGAAGGAAATGATATCTATTTAGGGGATATAGAACCGCTTTTAGAATCTCAACTAGAGCGTTTATCGGAATCAGAAAAAAAGGTTAGCCAATGGTTAGCAAGTCAAGATGGCGCGGTAGATATTTCCCAACCACCAGCCGATCGCGAATTATCCCACTCAGAATTTTGGCAAGCCATACAATCCTTGGCCCGACGCGGTTTAGTGGAAAAAGTACAACTAGAAGGGCGATCGCTCTTTTTCCTCAATCCCGTATTCAAAGCATACATTCAGTGCAGGTGAAATCTTATATAATTTATGAGAGATTACATTTCTTACATTTAACGGATAGAAAGCGAATCTTATGAAAACCTTTACCGCTATTATCGAAAAAGATTCTGATACCAAGCTTTACGTTGGTTATATTCCTGGATTTCCAGGGGCGCATTCTCAGGGAGAAACCTTGGATGAGTTACACGAGAATCTGTGTGAGGTAATTGAGATGCTCCTAGAAGATGATACTCTCGTCATTAGCAGCAAAGGCAAAACGTGAGGCTAAAGCATGATTTTTTGATCGCACTTCTCAACTTTTACCTCAACGATCGCATAAAAGCATTCACCGCATCATATTGATCCGCCATTCGCGAATAAAACTCGATCGCAAGGACTTACCCATCAGACCAAAGAAACCGGGTTTTTTAGCTAATCTGTGGACGACAACGAATAATTTCGGAAAAAACCCGGTTTCTCATCACCCGCGCGTAAGTCATAATACAAACACATAATTTTTCCCCAAACAAAAAGCGCCCCTATTTCTAGGAGCGCTTTTTGTCTATCTCAGGTTAAAAATTAACCGTTGATGGAAGGAGCAACCAAAGCAACTGGAATTGTTTCACCAGCGGCCAAGTCG
>NZ_JAUBVR010000095.1:0-18406 GCF_036705955.1 Microcoleus sp. A6-C6
TGTAGACCCACTGCATCGTCATGTATCTACAGCTCGACTTTTGAAGCAAGCTCAGCAAAAACCTTGACAGGGCTAGCATTGCGCACCCTACTGAAGAAAATAACTGTCATCGAAAAATGATTATTTCGATGCAGCGAAAATGATCTAACTAATGACTAATGACTAATGACTGATGACTGATGACTGATGACTGATGACTATCAATTTACCTTGACAGGCGAAGTATTTAGATTAGGATTTTTAACTCTTTTTAAAAGTTCTTGTCGGGCTTGTTCGGGATTTTGCCCTTTGGGTACTTGATATAATAATCTACAGGAACCATCTTGAGGATTAGCTGCACAAATAATTATTTGACCGCTAGGAGATGCACCTGCTGTGACAATATTATCCCAGTTTCCTTGGGGTTGCGAGTTGTTGAGAATTCCAGAGACTCGTGTACACCGAGTAATGGCGTCTTCTCCTGATTCATTGAAATAGTTGTCAGCCACCCACAGAATAACGGGAATATTTTTTCCTTGTTGGACGGCAATTGTGGCCGGGCGACCACCAGCAGCGCCACAGAAGAATGACGTTGTTTGGGCAAAGGCGGGACTGTTTGCTAAAATCGGAGCTGCTAGGGCAATAATTGACGCGCTAAAAGCTGACTTTAAGAGCCGAAATTTCATGGGCAGTGATAAGTTTTTTAATTTAAGGTTACTAATACTCTAAAAAGTTACGCTGCTGGTTGCCGGGAAGATTAGGCATTTAGGGAAAAAAATAAAATTTATTCTGTAAAGTTTGGCCATCGCACATACTGACCTTATCTTCGCCTAAACTCACGGAAAATCCCTCGCTGACAAACGCTGGGGCAAAAAATACGTGCAGCCACAAAGGGCGCAGGCGCGAGGGTATAGGGTAAAGGTAAGGTTTTTAGCCGTTTTTGGCGATCGCCTTGCCATTCCTGAGCCCGCCCCCCTAAATTGGAACCTGTGTTAGCATCATTAAAAATCTTCTCTTTAATAATCAACAATGGGCAATGTTCTGGTGCTGAATGCCTCCTACGAACCGCTCAACATCACCAATTGGCGAAGGGCGGTAGTTTTGTTGCTGAAAGGAAAAGCAGAACAGGTAGAACATAACGGGAAATTTATTGCGCCAAACTTCCCGCTACCAACTGTGATTCGACTGCGGCATTACGTCCGAGTTCCCTATAAGGATATTCCGCTGACTCGCCGGAACATCTTGCACCGGGACGGGCACTCTTGTCAATACTGTGGCTATAGCGGGGACGATTTGACGCTGGATCACGTGATTCCTCGATCGCGCGGGGGAGGTGAAAGTTGGGAAAACCTGGCTACAGCCTGCGTGCGCTGCAATGTCAATAAAGGCAGTCGCACCCCGAAAGAAGCGGGAATGGTGCTGCGCTATCCGCCGAGGAAACCTCACAGTGGTCTTTATTTTGAAGTGACTAGACACGTTAAGAGTGGTATGCACCAAGAATGGCAAAAATATGTAATCGGCCTTTGAAACCCCTGTCGCAAGCAAGCGCGGGGGTTTTTTGCGGAAGTTTTGAATTGTGTGGCGCCATCAGTGTGTCCGCCCGATAGTTTTGAGTTAAAAAGTTAAATAGTTAAGAGATAATTTAAGCTCTTAACTCCGGTTTCTCTTAAGAAATATTCGGTTTGACAACGCGGCATCTACAAAGAAACCGGGTTTAAGAGCTTTTGGCGCGCCAGTCCAGACAAAGTTAAATTGCTAATTTCTAACAATGAAAGACCACCCCCCTACCAATTCTGATGAAATATCTGGCAATAATCTCGAAGCTGAGGTTAACTCCAGCAGCGAGGTTGTACCCGCAGTGAGTGTACCTGGAAAACGGCGCGGCAAAGCCGAAGTTGTTTCCGAAGAGAATCGCGACAGTCTGCGCGGGGAATTGCACGATCGCAAAGTCGAGCAATTGCGCCAAATGTTCGATCGGCACAGAGGCAATCGCCAGTTAATATTATTGCAAGATTTTCCAGACCCAGACGCACTTTCCAGCGCTTGGGCTTACAAATTAATCGCCGAAAAGTACGATATCCAATGCGAGATGATCTACGCCGGCGCCCTCAGCCACCAAGAAAATATTGCCTTAGTTAAATTAACTGGTTTACCGTTACAGCGCTGGACGCTGGAAACGGCAAAAGCTAAGGATTTATCGGCTTATCAGGGCTGCGTTTTTATCGACAACCAAGGCACGACTTGTAACTTAACCGAGTTTATTTTAGGGGCAGGAATTCCGATCGCCGCCGTGATCGACCACCACAATTTGCAGGGAGAAATAAACGCAGAATTTACGGATTTGCGCCCTCAAATCCGCGCTACAGCCACGATTTTTACGGAGTATTTGCAGGCTGGACTGCTAACTCTCGACAGCGGTATTAGCCAGCACGTCAAATGCGCTACAGCTTTGATGCACGGTTTGCGATCGGATACCAACGCCCTCAGACAAGCTCAGGAGGAGGATTTTTTAGCTGCGGCTTATTTGAGCCGATTTTATGACTCACAGTTGTTGAATGCGGTGTTACAGTCCTCTCGGTCTAAATGGGTGATGGATGCGATCGAGCGAGCGCTCAAACACCGCATCGTCCAGAACAATTTCTCGATCGCGGGCATCGGCTACCTCCGTTATGACGATCGGGATTCCATTCCCCAAGCAGCGGACTTTCTAGTAACAGAAGAGAACGTACACACAGCAGTTGTCTACGCCATTGTACACGACAAAGACGAAGAACTTGAAGTAGTAATTGGCTCGCTGCGAACGAATAAACTTACTCTCGACCCCGACGAATTTATTAAAGAAGCCTTCGGTCAAGATGCTCAAGGACGCTTTTTTGGTGGAGGCAGAAGTCAAGCTGGAGGTTTTGAGATTCCGGTGGGATTTCTGTCTGGCAGGAATGATAACAGCGACTATGCAAGGCACAAATGGGAAGTATTCGATGCTCAGATCAAGCAAAAGTTGCTGAATTTAATTAGTCCTAAAGATAATCCTATTTACGATCATTAATTATGGAGTTTGTCGGTAGAGTCTTGATTTGAGCAACAGCCTGGTAATGCCGAGCAATCTGTCGCTGTGAGGTTCGATCGCATTTTTTACTCGTCTCGCAAACATCTCAACTTTAGAATCTTATTTGGTTCGTAGTGATGACTTTAGTCCTTATATGAGGACTTTAGTCCTCACTACGAACCTTTTTTGTTACCAGTAATTGACCGGATATAATACAATACGGTTTAATTAAGGTTTTTTTGTCCGAATATAAGGTACTCGTGAAGCAATCGCAGTGTCTGTTTTTCACATCGTTTTACCGCCAAGACAGTCTTAAATGAACCGTATTGAAATATACAATTAGCTATTTCCGAGACCAAACCACATAAATTCCTGGGAATATAACATAAAGATGATTTTTTGGCTTGAGCGTTCCTGAACAAGAAAACAACTTTTTAGTTTTATTGTTAAAGTCAAAAAAAACGTTGCTACGAATTAAAACAAATTATTATATTTATTTGTCGCGGGCTAGAATAGTATAAAATAGCTTCACAGAACAAGGAACACGGAGATGTCTACAAAACAGGATTTCTCTTGGTCGTTAGAGAAAATTCTAGAAAAACTTTCAGAAATTGCAATTCAAATCAACGAGTTCGGGGATCTGGAGAGCATTTTGCAATGTGCGGTAGCAGAAACCAGGGTGTTGCTGCAAACCGATCGCGTAATTATTTATCGCTTCTTACCGCATGGAGATAGTGTAGTATTGGCTGAATCCGTTGGTGGCGAGTGGCCGCCCATCCTGGGACAACTGATTTATGACCCTTGCTTTGAAACAACCTGGGTAAAGCGTTACAGCCAGGGACAAACCAGCAGCATTGCTGATATTAACAGCGGTCATATTCCAGCTTGTCATGTCGAATTGCTCGATCGCCTCCAAGTGCAGGCTAACTTAGTTGTACCAATTTTGCTAGATGGCAAACAGCAGCAATCTCCGAAGCTGTGGGGACTGTTGATTGCTCATCAATGCCGAAGTCCGCGTCAGTGGGAACCTCTCGACATTCAGATCCTGCAACACGTTGCAGTGCAGATCAGCTTGAGGATACGGCAACTGGAATCTCACCACCCGGTGCTGCCACCAAATCAACCGCCACAACTCGAAACAGCACCGGATCAAACTGCCACCAATATAGAAAAAGTCTACCATCAAAATAGCCTGGAACCAGACAGTGCCTGTTCCCTGATCAGCGATATTGTCAACATCAACGCCTTTGATTTGTTGCAATACCCGCTCTGGATATTTGATATTGAGCATTGGCAAATGCGGTGGGCAAACCAAGCATCCTTGTATTTGTGGAATGCTGCGACGCGGCAAGAACTCACGAGCCGCAACTTTAGCGATGTGTCGGAGTCTACTCGGATTCGCTTGCAGAGCTATCTGCAACAGTTTGAGCAAGGCAAAACCTTGTCCGAGCGGTGGACGTTTTACCCGGCCGGTGAGCCTGTTTTTGTCGGCTGTCGGTGCTCTGGCATTAGAATTGACGGCGGGCGTTTGGCAATGCTGGTGGAGGGTACGATCGAAACCGTCGATCGCATTGAGCCGGAAACCCTGCGATCGATCGAAGCACTCCGCCACACCACGCTGATGGTTGCGCTGTACAGCCTAGAAGGCTTGCTGCTGCTGCAAAACCCGGCGGCCTTGCGCTGTTATGGAAAGACAGACAATGCTTTTGTGAGCCGCTTTGTGGACGATCGGGTAGGAGAGCGAGCAATGGCAATTCTCAAGTCCGGTAAGGTCTTTACTGCTGAGACTCAAGTCATTACTCTGGCGGGAATTCGGTGGCACGAGATGGACGTGCGATGTACCAACGACCCGGTAACAGGCAACCCGATGTTGCTCGTGAACGAAAAGGACATTACCGACCGCAAGCAGACGGAAACAGCCCTGCAACAGAGTGAAACCCGGTTGTCAGAAGCCCAGCGGGTTGCCCACATCGGTAACTGGGAATGGGACGTAATTACAGATAAAATTACCTGGTCTGCCCAACTATTCGAGATTGTGGGACGCAACAGGGCCCTGGGCGAACCTACCTATGAAGAAAATATGCGGCTTTACCATCCCGAAAGTGCCGAACAGCTACACCAGGTAGTTCTACGATCCCTCAGTCACGGAGAACCCTATCGATTGCGGCTCAGAGTCTTGGGCGTCAATGCTTCGCTCCGCTATATCGAAGCCAGGGGACAGGCCGAACTCAATGCAGAGGGACAAGTCATTCGGTTGTTTGGCACATCCCAAGACATTACGGATATTGTCCAGGCAGAAACAGAACTCAAAGAAATGAGTAGAGCTCTTGCTAATGCGGTGGAGGGCATCTCGCGGCTGGATATTTTCGGACGGTATATCACCGTTAATCAAGCCTATGCGAATATAGCAGGTTATCAGCCTGAAGAAATGGTTGGTATGAATTGGCAGAAAACAGTTCATCCCGAAGACTGCGACACGATGATGGTCGCTTATCAAAAAATGCTAGCCTGCGGCCGAGTGGAGGTTGAGGCCCGTGGTATCAGGAAAGATGGTTCGATTTTTTACAAGCAGGTGGTGATGTTGGCGGCCTACGACTCGCAGGAGCGATCGATCGGGCATCACTGTTTTATGAAGGATATCACCGCTCGCAAACAAGCAGAAGCAGCATTAAAAAAAGAGTTCGAGCGTCTGGGTATAGTGATTGCCACCCAACAGGAAATCGCCCTTCGTAATCCTAACCTGGATGCCGTGATGGCGGTGATTACCGATCGAACTCAAAAATTGATCGGTGCCGATGGGGCCGTGATTGCAATGCTGGAAGGGGATGAAATGGTGTATCGGGCAGCCAGCGGTATCGCCACCGCCTATCTTGGATTACGGATCAAAGTAGGGACAAGTTTATCGGGAAAATGTATTGCGACCGGCCAAATCATGATTTGCGAGGATTCAGAAACCGATGCACGGGTGGATCTGGCGGCCTGTCAGCGCATTGGTCTCCGGTCACTGGTGGTTGTTCCCTTGTTCTATCAGGACGATCGGGTTGGCGTCTTAAAAGTCGTTTCAGCTACACCCTTTGCCTTTACAGAGTCAGATATCCAAACTTTACAACTAATGGCGGGGTTTATGGCCGGGAGCCTGCATCTGGCTTCGGAGTTTGAGGCTAAAAACAGTCTCCTGAGTCAATTGCAGGAAAGCGATGAACGGTATTGTTCTGTGATTACTACAATGACCGAAGGTGTCGTACTTCAGCTAGCAAACGGACAAATTACTACCTGTAATGCTAGTGCTGAAAGGATTCTCGGGCTGACACCAGACCAAATGATGGGGCGTACATCCATAGATTTAGACTGGCGCACCATTGGCGAGGATGGCGAACCGTTTCCGCGGGAACAGCATCCGGCAATAATCACCCTACGCACGGGAGAAGCGCGATCGAATGTGGTGATGGGCATTCACAAATCGGATCAAACCCTGACTTGGATTTCGATTAATTCTCAACCACTGTTCCATCTCAATCAATCTCAACCCTATGGAGTAGTGACCACTTTCGCTGATATTACAGAACGCCAGGAGGCCGAGGAGATTCTGAAAAACCGGGCGGAACAAGAAAGATTAATGGCTATGACAGATGGGTTAACCCAAGTAGCAAACCGCCGCTGTTTTGATCAGCGATTGCAGTCGGAATGGCACCGACTGATGCAGGGCAAACAACAGCTTTCATTGATTATGTTGGATGTGGATTATTTTAAGCGATATAACGATCGCTACGGACATCAAGCTGGGGATATTTGTTTGGTGGAAGTGGCGAAAGCTGCGGCGGCTGCGGTTAGACGTTCGACGGATTTGTTTGTGCGCTATGGGGGCGAAGAATTTGCTGCTATTCTGCCAAATACGGATGCTGCTGGGGCGATCGCAGTTGCTGAGTCGATCCGAGATGCCATCGGAGATTTGGCCATCCCTCACGAGCAATCTGATGTGAGTGCGATCCTGACTGTGAGTATGGGAATTGCTAGCATGATTCCCTGCTGTGGCAAATCCCCGGATGAATTGATCGCCGCAGCCGATCGAGCATTGTATGATGCGAAACGACAAGGGCGCGATCGCTACGCCTATGGCGCGTACCAGATGACAGTGCTAGATGTCAATCCAGTTGTAGAATAGGCAAAAGATGTCGATCGCGCCAAACTTCATCGATCGCGTGCGTAAGCCGGGGCGTAGCCATCGCAAAGCTATCAAAAGGACAGCGAGAGTGCATTTATATTTGATCCGTCACGGTATCGCAGCCGAACCAGAAGAATACGAAACAGACTCAGAACGCCCGCTGACTAAAGAGGGCGATCGTAAAACCCGAAAAATCGCCCAGCGGCTGTACGAGCTCGAAATTCAGTTCGATATGATGCTCTCTAGTCCCCTACTGCGCGCCTCGCAAACCGCGCAAATCCTGCTTTCAGTCGGTCTAAGTTCCAAAATAGAAGAATCCGCCGCCCTCGCACCTTCAGGAGACATCGGGGACTGGCTGAGGTGGTACAAGCAGTGGCAGGAAACAGGCAACCGCAGCTTAGTCTTGGTGGGCCACCAACCAGATTTGGGCAATTGGGCAGAAACTTTGCTTTGGGGGCGATCGCAAGATGCCCTGATCCTCAAAAAAGCAGGTATCATCGGCTTAATCCTCCCCGAAACAGGCTCCCCAGTCGGCCGCAGCCAAATGTTCTGGCTCACAGGGCCTAAGTTTTTGCTTTGTTAGAAACAGCGAATCGGCGCGATAATCACAGGGCGCGCCAGCCCTGTTTGACCGGCATTCTCCGACTCCGCAACAGGGTGTGAGGAACTAAAATATCTAACGGTGCGATCGCAAACTCTGTGGAAAAATCTCGTTTCTGAGCATCCTTGCGCCTGAGTCGCGAGTAAATGATTATTTGTCAAGACGGTGACACTATCTTGCTTTCTGGTAATGTAATTTGATTAGATTCAATCACACAATACGGTATCGCAATGGTCGTCGGCGAATTCAAACCAGGTTTAGAAGGTGTTCCCGCCACCTTGTCCAGTATTAGTTATGTAGATGGACAAAAAGGGGTGCTAGAATATCGCGGGATTAGCATTGAGGAACTAGCTCTCAAAAGTTCCTTTGTGGAAACTTCGTATTTATTAATCTGGGGCGTACTTCCGACAAAGGAAGAACTAGAAGCTTTCGAGCATGAAATTCGCTATCACCGCCGGATCAAATATCGCATCCGGGATATGATGAAATGCTTTCCCGAAAGAGGACATCCAATGGACGCGCTGCAAGCTTCAGCAGCGGCCTTGGGTTTGTTCTACTCGCGCCGAGCTTTGGCCAACCCAGCATACATTCGAGAAGCTGTAGTGCGGCTGCTAGCTAAGATTCCCACAATGGTAGCAGCGTTCCAGCAAATGCGGCGGGGAAATGATCCGGTGCGGCCGAGGGATGATTTGAACTACTCGGCTAACTTTCTTTATATGCTAAACGAGCGAGAACCAGATCCGCTGTTAGCTAACATTTTTGACGTTTGTCTGACTCTGCACGCCGAACATACAATCAATGCTTCTACATTTTCGGCAATGGTAACAGCTTCGACTCTGACAGATCCTTACGGGGTGATTGCTTCAGCAGTTGGCACTTTGGCGGGGCCTCTGCACGGGGGAGCGAATGAAGAAGTGATTGAGATGTTGGAGCAAATTGGTTCGGTAGAAAACGTGCGGCCTTTTGTGGAGAAGTGCGTTGCAAATAAGGACAAAATCATGGGATTCGGACACCGAGTTTATAAGGTGAAAGATCCGAGAGCAACTATTCTTCAAGGGTTAGCAGAACAGTTGTTTGAAAACTTCGGACACGACGATTATTACGACATTGCTGTCAAGTTGGAAGAAGTGGTTGAGGAGAAATTGGGGCAGAAAGGAATTTATGCTAATGTAGATTTCTATTCGGGTCTGGTTTACCGGAAAATGGGAATTCCGATCGATTTGTTTACGCCTGTTTTTGCGATCGCCCGCGTTGCCGGTTGGCTAGCCCACTGGAAGGAACAGCTAGAGACAAACCGCATTTACCGCCCGACTCAAATCTATACGGGTACTCACGGTGAGCCTTATATTGCGATCGAGGACAGGCCCCAATCTTAACCTCAAAGCTGTAGCCCTTGGGTGCGTCGCCATGAGATTGTCGCTGTTGATGAAGGATTGTCGATGGCGACACACCCTACGGCTTGACTATCCAAGCCAGTGAATTTCAGGTTGTAGAGATTCTTTTTACAAATGGTGCAGATTCTAAAAAACGTTCGGTACGCAGGAAAAATCTTCGTAAAAGTGTAAAGTGATATGTAAAATAGAGTTGTGGACATCCTATGGACATCCTTTGGATATTATGAAAACAGCAGCGCCAAAAATGAGTCTTGCGCCCGTGTTCTACACACTGGCTCAGGTGCAATTTAACCCAATTGCCCAAATCTCGGATTATGTTGCCCGTTTGCAGGAGCGCCTGCGCCGAAGTGGGTTCCCCGACTTCCAAGCCGAAAATCAATTTGAACTCACAATTCGTCGGCTGGACGAGCAACAGCCTGATGTTAAGCCTCAGCAGCACGTGCGCTGGAGCTTTACGAATAGTGAACGGACTGAAGGCTATTTATTGCTATCCAATGCTTTGGTTTTTCACACTACTGCATACCATACATTTGAAAGTTTCTTAGAACGTACCATTTTTGGGTTAAATTTGGTTCACGAAATTGTAGAACTAGATTATGTAGAGCGCATTGGACTCCGTTACCTTAATGCGGTTTTTCCAATAAACGATGAAACCATAGAACAATACCTGAACCCAAGTCTTTTGGGATTTTCAGCAAGCCTAGATGGTTGCCTAGTTCACAGCTTTACTGAGACAGTCACTGCTATCGAGAACGGCAATTTAGTTGCCAGAGCGGTAATTACTGATGGGGCTTTAGCTCTGTCACCTGATTTATTTCCCTTACAACTCGAACTACAACCCCAATTTACAGCAGTTAATGGTCGAAATACTGTACTAGATACTGACTATTTCGTCGTCAAACGAAATACTTTTAATCTTATAGAAATTAAAAACCAACTTTTGAAGTCACATGACATCATCACTAATGCTTTTAAGGTTTCAGTAACTGACTACGCTAAAGAAAAATGGGCTTAAGAATATGAACACAACAATAAACCCTTATCACTCGTCTTTTGTTGAACATACAAATACCTCTAGTTCTCACGCAGCTATCAAACTATTTGCCCCACTATTAGTTTTAGCAGTAGGCACTGGTGGCATCAGGACTCCAAATAATACTGCTGAATTAAACAGATGGTTGTATGATCCGCGTATACATATCGAACCTGCTAAGGCAAATCAGGTTGATACGAGATCCCCGGCTGAGAATGTTGCGAACATCCGTGATGTATTTGCTATAAATATGTCTGATCTGGCTTCTGTTCTTGGGGTCACTCGTCCTACGGTCTATGCCTGGCTGGCAGGACAAGAGCCAAAGGGAGAAGCAGTAATACGTATTCAGAAATTGTCCCGCGTCGCCGACCAATTTAATCGAGCAAACATCATTCGTTTAGATAAGCTTGTGCATCGTCCGATTTTAAATGGACGTTCTTTGCTCGATATACTCAAGACAGATGAAGATCCTGTAGCAGATTTAGCCACTCTCAAGGCAATAGCCGATAAAGAAGCACAGACTCGCCGTGAACCTAAAGGCTCTGGCAAAAACCTGAGATCGCTCCACGATGTGTTGAGCGAGTCGTCTGTGGCTATCTATGAGAGGAGTTAGTACAACAATGCCTTGGTCTCGAAACACCAAATGGCGACAGGGTAGCGTACTGGCTCAGAAAGACTTTCAGGCGGTGGGCTTGACCGATGTACCTGATGCTGATCTGGCTATAGCAATATCCCACGATTGCGATATCGCCAATGACAATCTGAATCTTGAACCTGCTGTGGAATTCATTTTTGCTCGCATCCTAGAGCAGCACAATAAGAACTTCACTTACGGGAAAAATCCGCGCACTCTACACATAGATTACAAACATGATGGACAAATTGTTTGGATTGAACTAATCGCCTCAAAAAGGTTGATATTGCATAAAGATAGGCTTGACACTCTCCAGCCTGATGAGACTTATAAACTCAATACTCATTCTGGGCAGATTCTTCAGAGTTGGCTGGCTGCTAGATACCGTCGCCATGCTCTACCGAATAGCCTTGTTGAGCGGCTTAGAGAAGTTTTTAAACACATTGACGATAAAGGTAAGAAAAATTCTGCTGGAATATTGTCTTTCCGTCTGTCTTATGATCCCGAAGATGAACTTCCTCCCGAAGAACCGTATGAACTCTCGATCAGCATTGTCTACATCATTGATCAGGCTGAATACGGTGAAATGGCTGGTAATATCGTAAGTAGCCTCAAGAAAGAATTTCCCAATCTTTTAGAAAAGACAAAGGATAGCGGAACAGTGGACTTACGCAAATGCGAAGCGGTCTCTGAAATGGAATTTACAGTTCGTGATATGCGTGACACAGTTGAGTACCATCTAGAACACTTAAGCTATCGTACTGAGCCTTCGGGACCAGTTATTTAAATAACGCTGTTCTACTTTGTTTTTAATGAGGTGGATTAGCAGAATTAGTAAAAAAGACCCGATATTCCGCAGAGTTGCTTGTTTGCTCAGGCCCTCTAATTCATCGACAATGAAGAGAGCATCTTCATTTCTGCCCTCTAAAATACAATTTCTCAGGTCTATTAATTCCTGTACCATTGCTCTTGACCTCAATATTTATAGGAATTTCGCAAGGTGTGCAACGCACACCCAACGCGCGACATTACTGGCTCTGTAGTCATGTTTTTTAACTGTCTACGTTCCAATCTTCACCCCCAGGCAACTGCGACAAATATTCGTCGATCGCATCCTCGAATTCTCCTCTAGCATAAGTGTATGTCAGGGACAGTAGCTGATTTGCGATCGCAACCATTTGCTCTCTGTCCACTCTCTTAGCAAGTTGAGCACGGCTTAACCTTCCTTCCAACACTTCCCTACTAGCCTCACGAATTGCGGCTTCTAGTTCATCTTCTATGAAAAGCTCCCACTCATCGGCATTGATATAGTAAGGTGTCTTATTATCTTTGAGATTGAGCTTTTTAATACCTCGAACAGAATTAGCAATAGAAGCGGCCCAAGAATTTGTTAAACGCTGTTCTACTTGGTTTTTAATTAAGTGGATTAGCAGAATTAGTAAAAAAGACCCGATATTCCGCAGAGTTGCTTGTTTGCTCAGGCCCTCTAATTCATCGACAATGAAGAGAGCATCTTCATTTCTGCCCTCTAAAATACAATTTCTGAGGTCTCTTAATTCCTGTACCATTGCTTTTGGCCTCAATATTTCTAGGAATTTCGTAAGGTGCGCAATGCGCACCTTACGCGCTCTATTCTTGAGTCCGCGGAGGCGGATATCGTTTGTGTAGACGCGGTTTCAACCGCCGAGTCTACACCGTTTCAACCACCGAATCCGCCCTAAATCTACACAGATTGAGTTACATGATGGCGGCTGGTCAATTTATCCAATTGATTCACCAACAAACTCAGGAACAATCCCACATCGGTGACAACTCCCGTAGATTCGATCGACCCCCGATCGCTCAATTTAGTCACCACAGCCGGATTAATGTCCACACAGACCATCTTCACACCCGCCGGTGTCATATTTCCCACACCGATCGAGTGCAGCATAGACGACAGCATTAACACCATATCCGCGCCCCGTAACAGCTCAGTATACTCTTCTTGAGCCTTCACCATATCCATTTGCGTGTCAGGAAGCGGCCCATCATCGCGGATCGAACCAGCCAGCGAAAACGGTATATTGTGCTTCACACATTCGTACATCACACCGCTGGTAATCACGCCTGCTTCAACGACTTTAGCAATACTGCCATAACGCCGCGTGGTGTTAATCATTTTCAAGTGATGTCGGTGTCCGCCGCGCACAGCAACGCCACGTTTCATGTCAACTCCCAAAGAAGTTCCCATGCTCGATTGTTCCATGTCGTGAACCGCGATCGCATTTCCACCCAACAATGCTTGCACATAACCTTCGCGAATCAAATGCGCCAAATGTTCGCCGCCGCCCGTGTGGATGACAACAGGCCCCGCCGTCACTACAACTTTGCCACCCCGATCGCGAATTTGGCGCAATTCCCACGCTACTTGTTCCACTACCAACTCTACGCGGCGCTCACTAGAAACGCTACCCGACATAAAGCTAAACTCTTGAGAATTACGCTGTTCCCGCGATTCTGTTTTGCGGATAGTGCGGATGCCGACAACATCCACAACGACTTTTTCACCTATTTTCAAATCGCGCAATAATTTGCACGTAGCCACCGGGCCTTCTGCGGTTTCAGTAATCGCAACTGCACCGTCCATCCGCTGATTTCGCGCTCTCACCCACTGACCGTTTACCCGCACTTCCGTGGGATAAATCGTACTAACATAAAAGTCATCCGGGCCGACTCCATCCTGCACAACATCTTCTAAAATAGCGTCGCAAATATCTTCCGGCGGTGGCACTGCGCCCAAGTCAATCAGCAGTCCCATGATTTCTTCCATCACATCGTGGGAAGGTGCCGAAACTTTAACATCCGCAGATGATGTGCTTTGGCGCTGCTCTCCTAAATTGAAATTCAGCACTTGGAAACTGCCGCCGTTTTCGATAATTAAGTCTAAAGCGCGACTGATTAAACCCGCATCTAGCAAGTGGCCTGCCATGCGGATTGTGCGGCTTTCTACCATCACGTTTGCCGATCGATCTTCTTGCACCGGTTCATTCACCCGCAGCGTCAAACACTTACAAGCACCGCCGGCTTTCAAAAATTCGCTCATCGGCGTTTCAATGACTTTGAAACCCGCTTCAGTGATGCGCGTTTTCAAGCCTTCGCTGACCTTGTTCATTACCACAACTTTGTCAATATTGACAGCATTGCAAGCAAAGTTCGCGGCATCTGCTTCTTCAATGGCGATGCGTTTTTCCGGCGCAACTCGCATTTCAATTAAGCGGTTCGAGTAGGAGTCAAATGCTGCTGGATAGTAGAGCAAATAGCCACCTGTGAGCGGACAAAAACAGGTGTCTAAGTGATAGAAACGTTCGTCAACTAAACGCAGCGACAGCACTTCTATGTTCAGCCAGTTTGCTAGTAATGGGTGCGAGTCTAGTTCGGAACGGAAGCCGTATCCAGCCCACAGCCAGCGTCCTTCGCGATCGAGCAAAGCATCACCTGCGCCCTCAAACGGCAAGTCCTTCGGGAGTTCGTGCACGGTGAAACCTTTGCTTTCAAACCATGCTTTGAAATAGGGTTCTTCGCCTTGGCGTTCTTTGTGATAGAAACGACTGAGGACGAAAGTATTGCCTAAAAGCAAGCCTGCGTTGGCGGTGAAAACCATATCCGGCCAGCCTTTTTCGGGCGGCACGAGATCTACAATGGCGTTGTCTTTCAGGACGTGGTAGAGTTTCTCCCACTGTTCGACGGCTCGCTCGCGCGATGATTTGTGGACGTTTCCCTCCATCCAAGGGTTAATTACATAATCGACATCGTAGTGGTCGGGAGCGCACATCAGGAAGCGTATTGAGTCAGTCATAAGTCAGTTAAAATGTAGTAGATGCTACAGACGCGAGTTGAGATAATATGTATGAAATCAACTGTAAAATTCATTCCCAAGAGAAAGAGTGAAACGTCTAGCAGCGAAAAAAGTAGCTTTTAATTCTATCACGATTAAGATAAGATTAAACTAGACCACAGATGGTTCCAATGAAATATCGGATCAAATGTCAGGGTTTGATATTATTTGCCGTCAATTAACCTTAATAAAAGGTTTTACTTTTCACTTTTTGCGAAATCGGCAGTTCGATCGCAAATTCTGTTCCCCGCCCAACCTCTGAATTACACCGCAACTTACCGCCGTGGGTGTCTTTAACAATTTGGTAACTAATCGACAACCCCAAACCAGTGCCACTGCCGATCGGCTTTGTAGTAAAAAACGGGTCAAACATCCTTGACTGAACTTCGGGAAGGATACCGGGCCCATTGTCAGCAATCCGCACAACAACTTGATTGTCCCTATTTATTTCAGTGCTAATGTGAATCTGAGGATTTTTCTCAAACATTTTTCCAGCATCATTTGTAACTGTTGAAATATTGTTTGCTAATGACGAATGAGTGATGACTAATGACTCTTCCACAGCGTCGATCGCATTCACCAGCAAATTCATAAATACCTGGTTTAATTGAGCCGGATAACACTCGACTTTTGGCAGCTCGCCATAATTTTTAATAACTTGAATTTCCCGACGTTTTGGCTGTGACTGCAATCGGTGCTGCAAAATCACCAAAGTGCTCTCTATCCCTTCATGAATGTCGATTACTTTACACTCTGTTTCATCGAGTCTCGAAAAGTTTCGCAAAGACTGCACAATCTGCTTAATTCGGTTAGCACCTTCTTGCATTGAAGCCATAATTTTTGGGAAATCCTCAGCGATAAAATCTACTTCGACTTCTGTCAATTCTTTGGCAATTTCTGGAAATGGTTCGGGATAATGTTGTTGGTAAAGCTGAATCAATTTTACCAAATCGCCAGCGTACTGTGCGGCTGGAATAATATTACCGTAGATGAAGCTAATCGGGTTATTAATTTCGTGGGCAACTCCCGCTACCATTTGCCCGATACTTGACATTTTTTCGGATTGAATGAGCTGGGCTTGAGCTTTTTTTAATGATGCCAAAGTTTGTTCTAACTGTTCGGCTTTTTCTCGTTCTCGCTGTTCGCTAAATTGCAAAGCTGCTTCTGCTTGTTTGCGATCGCTAATATCAGTGTTCGTGCCCGTCATCCGCAAAGGATTTCCCGAATCATCGCGTTCCATCACTTTAGCTTGAGCTAAAATCCACTTCCACTCGCCGGATTTTGTCAGCATCCGAAATTCCACTTCGTACATCGAACTTTCCCATTGAAAGTGAGCTTGTATCGCTGCTTGAGCCTGTGACAAATCCTCTGGATGTACCAGTTGCTCCCAGGATGCAAAATTATTTTCAACCTCCTCTACTTCATATCCCAGCATCGTCTTCCACCGCGAACTAAAATATACTTCTCCCGTCCTCACATTCCAATCCCACAATCCCATAGCACAGCCTTCAAATGCTAGATAAAAACGCTCTTCGCTAATTTGCAAAGCAGCTTCGGCTTGTTTCCGTTCAGTAATATCCATGACTGTTCCCAACAGTTGGATTACTTCTGGGGTTTCGTTAGAAACAGTTTCTCCCCTGATCTCCACATATCGGATATGACCGCTAGAATGCAAAATTCGCAATTCAATTTTGTAGGGAGTTCCTTCTGAAATAGCGAGGTTGATAGTTTGCTCAAAAACCTCTCTGTCGTCGGGATGATACATCTCCAAAAGTTGCAAGTATGTCGGTTCAGGTGCGGTTGAGTCAAGACCAAAAATGCGGAATACTTCTGCTGACCAAGTAATTTTATTTGTGACGACATCAAATTCCCAACTACCGATATGGGCAATTTTCTGGGCTGCTGCTAGAGTAGCTTCGCTCTGTTGCAGTTTCAGTCGCTGCTGTTTATCTTGTTCGAGAAGATTGGCTTGGGCGATCGCAATTCCCATTTGTGCCGCCACAGTTTTCAATAATCCGATCTCATCTTGCGTCCATTGGCGGTGAGCGTACTGGTGCAAGCACATCATTCCGTTAGCTTTTCCCTGGTAAGAAGTCCGCACTGCTATCATCGACTTCAAACCTATTTCCTCGCACAAACCTATGACATTTTCTAGCAGCGGTTCCACATAAATATCATTACAAACTACAACTTTATCTTGGGACAATACAAACTGAACGTGAGGGTTGCCCTCGATGGGAATTTCTAAATTTGAAAGCGATTTTGATTCAATTCTTGTGTAGTAAGCCACACAAGGAAGGCGGGGACTTGGATCTTCTGTGTAGGTGTGAATCAAGCAAGTATCGGCATTAAAAACTCGACATATTTGGGCTGCTGCTGTTTGAAACACTCGATCCTGCTTTAAGCTGTAACGAATTTCCAGAGTAATTGTTTCTAGCAGAAATCTTTGCTTAATTTGCCGTTCCAAAGCAGCTAAAGCCGTTTTCAGTTCGAGTTCTGCTTGTTTGCGATCGCTAATTTCAGTAGCACTTCCCAGAATTTTCCAAGGTTTACCCTCTGCTGTTCTGGTAAACACGGTATCCATGCTAAAAAACCAGCGATATTCACCGTTTTGGTGCTGAATTCGGTACTCAATCTCAAAGCTTTCACCGTCTTGTGCTGTCTCAATCCGGCTCATGTGTTCTGAGAAAGCTGGCAAATCATCAGGGTGGATTAAGTTAGGCAGAAATGCTGCTCCCATTTGCTGTATTTCTGCCAGGGAATAGCCAAGATCCCTATACAGTTCGCGATTGATATATAAAATCCGCTGTTCCATCACATCGTAAATGTACAAAACATTAGGATTCATTTTAATTACTGCCGACAGCCAGTGCTGACTTTCTCGCAGTTCTGCTTCGACCCGCTTGCGTTCTTCTATTTCTGCTTGCAGCCGCGCATTTTGTGCTACAATTTGCTTAGAAAGACGACTGAGCAGCAGTTGATTTTCGATGCGGCTCACCACTTCTTCTGTTTGAAACGGTTTACTAATGTAGTCTACCGCCCCCAGCGAAAAAGCTTTGACTTTATCAAATACTTCATTTAAAGAGCTGAGAAAAATTACAGGAATATCTTTGGTTTTGGGAGAAGCTTTTAGCTGTTCGCAGACTTGATAGCCATTCATACCGGGCATCATGATGTCCAGCAAAATCAAATCCGGTGGAGTCGATTGAGCAAAGTTAAGAGCCAATTTGCCATCCCGTGTCGGCCGCACTTTATATCCCCGCTTAGACAAAACCTGGGATAAAAGGCGCAAGCTTTCTGGGTGATCATCAACGATTAAAATGTTTTGTGTTAATACATCTTTTTGAGATGCGAGTGTTTTTGTTTCAGCGGATTCTTGATCATATTGATTCATAATAACTCCCCTATCACTATTTTTATTTATCAAATCTTAAATATTAAATCCTACAATTATTTGTACATAAAACTATTAGTTTGTAGCAGCATGAGTATTGGTAGAGGTTAATTTATGGCGCGGATTTGAGCAATACAAGTTTCAATCAGCTCGGCATCCTGTTTTTCGAGGACTGGCGGTCAATGAGCGACTGTATGCGATGCTTTTATCGTAAGGATTCAGGTCTAAGATTGGGGAATTAAAGAAGGCATAAATAAGTCACAAAAATGGGCAGATATAGCATCAC
>NZ_JAUBVR010000096.1:0-18332 GCF_036705955.1 Microcoleus sp. A6-C6
CATCTTTATTTGGCAATTTTACTAGCTTTTTCATTTTAACCCTTTTTTGGCATACTCGCCAAAGTGAGATGCACCCAGTGCGATCGCCCTTTTGTGCTTGAATTGGTAAGCGATAAATCGTGAAGGGCGATCGGCTTTCTTGTCTTAATGCTAACCGAAAAGGCGATCGATCGACTTAGATTGGTAATTAGTAATAACGACAAAGTATTTAGTTGTGTCACCTGCTAATTTAGCAAAAACTAATTATAAAGGTAAGTATTGAACTTGGTTAACTAAATCTTCGGGTTCGTTGGCTTTCCCAATTATTTCTAAGTCCCGGACGCATTCCCCAACGGTTACATATTGTTGATGCGCGTAAATAACTCCACTAAATTTTACTCCCTCTTGCTGGCGACGGTTGGCTATTACTAAAAAATCATCATCTTGGGTAAATATAACGCGATCGAGGTCAGTAGCGCGATCGAGTAAAATAGTGTCAGGCGTGCCAGTTCTGCCATCTTCTTGTACCGTGATAACGTCTATACCGCGCAACTTTAAACCATTTATAATTGCCCGGCGAACGTGTTCATCCATGTAAAGGGCTAGAGTCATTTAATTAGCCCCTGGGTGCGAAGTTTTTTAACCAAAGCAGATTCACCCGCTTCTTGACGTAATTTTTCAACATTCTCAAGTCGTCGCTGTATATCGGCGTCTAGTTCTTCTTTGTTATCCCAGTAGTAAGCTAAGGTAGAATAAATTTGACTCATGCTTAAATATGGGTGTTGAAATTTAATTTCTTCGGGACTCCAGCCAAAAGCAAGATGACCGGAAACTAATTCAATTACTTTCATGGTTGTTCCCGCAATGTAGGGAACGTTGTTTTCATTCAGTTCTATATACTTGTGTTGAGTAGCGGTCAAGTTCATATAGTTTGCCTCGTTACTGAATTCAGTAAAATTATAACAGATTATGGCTCATAATCCCCGTGCAGCTAACAGTTAGCCCTCAGCAGCTAACAAGATAAGCATTTTTTATATTGACGGCGCACAATTTGTTTATTATAATTACCAGGCCATAAATAGCAAAATTTTTACGCCTAACAATTTTCTCAAATAACAGGTAAACTATTCTAACGTTTGCGCGTACCGAACGCCGCAGGCATAACCTATATCTGTTAAGGATTCGTCCTAATTCTTAGGAGCGGGATTTTAAAATATGCATCTCAGCGAACTGACTCATCCAAACCAATTACACGGCCTCTCGATTCATCAACTTGAACAAATTGCCCGACAAATTCGAGAAAAGCATTTAGAAACAGTAGCTGCCAGTGGCGGACACCTAGGCCCCGGATTGGGTGTAGTCGAACTCACCTTAGCACTCTACCAAACACTCGACCTCGATCGCGACAAAGTTACCTGGGATGTCGGCCACCAAGCTTATCCGCACAAATTGATCACCGGCCGCTACAACAATTTTCACACTCTGCGCCAAAAAGACGGCGTTGCAGGCTATCTCAAGCGCTGCGAGAGCAAATTTGACCACTTCGGCGCCGGTCACGCCTCCACGAGCATTTCCGCAGCGCTGGGAATGGCTATGGCGCGCGACCTCAAGGGAGAAAACTTTAAAACTGTAGCAGTCATCGGCGACGGCGCATTGACAGGCGGCATGGCACTGGAAGCGATTAACCACGCGGGCCATATGCCGAAAACTAATTTGATGGTGGTGCTCAACGATAACGAGATGTCAATCTCGCCCAATGTCGGCGCAATTACCCGCTATTTGAACAAAATGCGACTCTCGCAGCCGGTGCAGTTTCTCAAAGATAACTTAGAGGAACAATTCAAACAGATTCCCTTTGTGGGCGAAACTTTTACCCCAGAAATGGAACGCCTCAAAGAAGGCATGAAACGGTTAGCAGTGTCCAAAGTTGGAGCCGTAATTGAAGAATTGGGCTTTACTTACATGGGCCCGGTTGATGGACACAATTTGGAAGAGTTAATTGCTACTTTCAAACAAGGTCATACTATCCAAGGCCCTGTGTTAGTTCACGTGGTGACAGTGAAGGGCAAGGGATATGCGATCGCCGAAAAAGACCAAGTAGGATATCACGCCCAAAATCCCTTTAACTTAGCCACCGGCAAAGGCATTCCATCCACCAAACCCAAGCCTCCAGCTTACTCGAAAGTCTTTGCCCACGCCCTAGTCAAACTAGCAGAAGATAATCCGAAAATTGTCGGCATTACCGCAGCAATGGCAACCGGAACTTGCCTAGATAAACTTCAGGAAAAACTGCCAAAACAGTACATTGATGTCGGTATTGCGGAACAGCACGCCGTCACTTTATCTGCTGGTTTAGCCTGCGAAGGAATGCGCCCGGTTGTAGTAATTTACTCGACATTTTTGCAGCGAGCCTACGACCAAATAATTCACGATGTCTGCATCCAAAACTTGCCAGTTTTCTTCTGTTTGGATCGAGCCGGAATTGTCGGTGCCGACGGCCCAACCCACCAAGGAATGTACGACATTTCCTTCTTGCGCTGTCTGCCAAACATGACAATTATGGCGCCAAAAGACGAGGCGGAATTGCAGCGGATGGTAGTCACGGGAATCAACCACACCAGCGGCCCGATCGCGATGCGTTACCCGCGTGGCAACGGTTACGGCGTACCTCTGATGGAAGAAGGTTGGGAAGAATTGGCGATCGGCAAAGCTGAAATTCTCCGCAACGGCGACGATGTGCTGATATTAGGTTACGGTTCGATGGTTTATCCGGCAATGCAAACCGCCGAGATTTTGAGCGAACACGGCATCGAAGCAACAGTCATCAACGCGCGTTTTGTCAAGCCTTTGGACACTGAATTAATCTTGCCTTTAGCACAGAGAATCGGCAAAGTTGTCACAATGGAAGAAGGCTGTTTGATGGGCGGATTCGGTTCAGCAGTAGCCGAATCTTTGATGGATAATAATATCCTCGTACCACTGATGCGCTTGGGCGTACCTGATACATTGGTGGATCATGCAACGCCTGAACAATCATTTGCCAGTTTGGGATTAAATCCGTCGCAAATGTGCGATCGCATCTTAGCAACATTCAGCCGCAAACAATCACCCGTTAGCGTCTAATTAGCTATAATTGTAGGGTGGGCACTGCTCACCTTACTTCACCTTTACTGCACAAAAGGAGAATCAACCATGACTTATCTCAACCCAACTAGCAGAACTCCCCGGAGAAGATTGCACCCAAAACGCACACGTTCTTCAGAAGAAATAGCCCAATGGTATGCTGAAAGAGAAGCATTTTATCAGCGCTGCAAACCTATTTTCGATCGCCTAAAACCAGAATTGATTAAAACCCACTACAACTGGTACATGGCCGTTGAACCCGATAGCGGTGAATATTTTATCGACAAGGATGATATGCTAGTTGCAAACATAGCCCATGAAAAATACCCGAAAGTTAAATTGCACGTCTTTCGGATCAATGAAACTGGAGTTTGTGGCACGATATGATTGAAGGAAGATTTGGCGATCAGGACGAGCTATTTTTTGAAGTTGAATTGATTGCTGATAACGGCTTAGAATTACCTGTTGATGCCCTGCTAGATACAGGTTTTTCAGGCTGGTTAGCTATGAACGATCAAGATTTAGAGGGACTTGATTGGATATATGTGAAACAAGAAAAAATGCGAACAGCTAAAGGAGAATTTAATTTCGATCTTTATGCAGGAAAAGTGCGTCTTGAGGGTCAAGAGTTTGACATTCCCATTCACGTAGGTGCGGGAGTTCCCGAATTTTTAATCGGCCGCCAACTGTTGAAAAATCGGCGCTTGGTAGTTGATATTTCGGCGGGTGTTTTGACATTGGAAGCGAATTAATAGCAAGATGACTTTAAAAAATTTTGATATAGTAATAGTAGGAGCAGGCCCAGCAGGCGGTCACTGTGCGAGAATTTTAGCCAAATCCGGCCGCAAAGTCTTGCTTGCCGAACAAAACGACAATTTTAATAAAAACGACTTTTCCAGCGCCGCCACACCTTTAGAAACCCTCTCTCAATTCGATTTACCCGAATCAGTCATCGGCAGTTTTTGGCACAAACTTACTATTGAAACTAGCACAGTCAGTCAAACTTGGGAGTCTCCCGAAAACTTGGGAGTTGTGCTCAACTTTGCTAAATTTAGAGCATTTTTAGCCGAGGAAGTTGAGCGATTTGGCGGTGAAGTTTGGCTTGGTTGTCGCTACACCGAACATTCGCAAGTTAACGGCGAAACCGCAGTAGAGTTTAAACAGTTATCTGACGGTCAAATTATCAAAGTTAGCACGAAAGTCTTGGTTGATGCTACTGGCTTTGCTAGGGCGATTATGTATGCAAAAGAAAATGATAAGCCTGAGTTTTTGTCGGGAACCGGCATCGAATATTTAATTGAAGTAGAACCGGAAATTTACAATAAATATGCCAATGATTTAATCTTCTTTTTGGGCGATAAATGGATGCCTAAAGGTTATTCTTGGATATTTCCAATGGAACAAAATAGGCTGAAAGTTGGTGCGGGTCGCATTTTCTTGGATTCCAAAACAATTAAGCATTTGTCACCGCTGAAAAAATATATTGATTTGTTGATTGATGAATATTTGAAGTCTAAAAATTATACAATTATTGACAAACACGGTTCGACGCTTAAGTACAGTCGCGGTTTGCGGGATATTTATTATAAGGAGAATATAATTGCGATCGGCGATACTGTCTCAACTGTAAATTTTTTGGGCGGCGAGGGTATCAGACACGGGATGGATGGTGCCCAAATCGCGGGGAAATACATTGAAAAATATTTGGATGGGGGAATTTCAAGTTTTGGAGATTATGAGGCAGAAATGCACCGCAAGTTTGCTCGGAAATGGAATATTTCGGAAAGGTTGGCGGTAAGAAAGTATATTGATGATGTTAATGATGAACTGACTGATAAAATGATTTCTTATTTGAAGTACATGAAAACTGAAGATGTGATGGATATTTTATTTGATTATAAATTTGAGAAGATTTCGAGGGGATTTGGCGGTTATTTGCGGCGGAAATTTCAGGTTTTGGTGCAGGGGCTGAGAAAGTCGCTGGGTTAGGGCGGGTTTTGTACCGAAATTGTCTGCTTTTGGTTGAGATTGCTAGCTTAACCCGCCCCTTGTATCTTGAATAAGGACAAATTAATCTGGCTAAAAACCTAATTGCCAGAAATTTTCTGCTGTGACTTGAATGCGCGGTAGCGACATTAAATTATCGTCAAAATTGCTAAAATTTGACTTATATGATACACCAAAAGTATACCCACTCGCTCCGATTAAATGCTCTACAATTTTATCGACATCCCCGTAGGGATAAGCAAAATATCTGACGGATTTCCCTAATCCTCGTTCCAAAATTGCGCGGGATTTCGCCGCCTCGCGCACAATTTCTGTGGGCGACAAGGTAGTCAGAGGTTGATGAGTAGCAGACATCGAACCGAATTCAATTCCTGCATCCCGCAGTTGTCTAATTTCTGGCCATCCCATTAACTTTACTTCTTCAGAATCTGCTTTTTCCCAACTATTTGTCTTTCCTATAGACTCGGCTACTAGAAAGACAGTTGCTGTAAAATCAAAGCGTTTTAGTAAAGGGAAAGCGTAGGTGAAAAAGTCGAGATAGCCACCGTCAAAAGTAAGTAATATGGCTTTACCTGGTAAAGGAGTTTTAGTTAGTTTCGCACTTTGCCAATCTTCCCAAGTCGTACTGTAATAACCATTCTCTTTGAGAGATTCTAACTGCTGTTCAAAAACCTGCGGAGTAATTGCATTTAAACCATCGGGAGAAATGCGACGGTAGGCGAGAATCGGCAGTTTTTTTGTAACGCTATCATTGTCAAATACTTGAGGTTTGACTGAGTGAGAAACTTCTCGATAAGGCGATTTTTGCCAAATGATTTCTGGTGCGTAAAATACTTGATTTGGCAACTCGTTTTCTCGGGGAATTTGGATAATCGCTTCCCCTGCGATTGCTGCTGAGTTGGCTAATTCCCGCAGCGCCTGCGCTGGGAGTGCGGCGCGGCGGCTGATTCTGGTTCCTGTTGCACCACATCGCCTGCCGAACATCACGGCATTTGGCGGGTAAATGCCCCCAGAACCCTCTGCATTCAACCAGTTGGGCAGATTCGACCTTTGTTGAGCAGCAGAGGCTAAGCGCGATCGCAGCGACATCTCACCATCGAGCGGTTGTCCCAGCAAAGCTTCACGCACGCAGGCGACGCACAACTCAAAACCGATATTTCGGGTAATTGTCGATCGCACTTTTTGAGCAGAAACAAAATTATTTTCCACCGCAACAGTTACAATACCGATAGCCACACCGCCTACTGTCACCAACACGTCAATTTCAGAAAGCTCAACTTTGATGTTAGGCAATTCTGCGCTAACTTCCACAGCAATCAAGTCTCCATCGAGGGTGATTGTGACTGTTTCATCGGCTGTTTCGGGATTGTAAAAATTAGTCTCAAGCCAATGCGGACGATTCCAGATTTCTTGTAAAAATAGTAGCCATTCAAGTTGCGGAGTTCCGGGATTACGTTGAAAAAATTGATCGAGAATTGGCCAAGCAAACTGAGCTGCGATCGCATCTACCAACACCGCACCCGTCACAATCCCGTCACAGATGGGCAATTCCACAGTTCCCAGTTCATTGCCTTCTAGGTTGATTTTACAGCACAGGCGATCGCACATTTGTGAAAAACCGCAAATATCCGAAATTTGTTCGGTAACTTCCACCGCAACTTTCCCAGCAATTTCCTTATTTACCCAGCTAATCTTATTTAAAATATACGCAATTTCATCTTGCTTAAAAAGAGCGTGATATTTGTGAAACTTAGTGCTGGCGATATCTCTATCTATTCCTTTATGCCAAGGTACATTTAAACTCAAATTTGCTGCTTGCTGCTTGTAATATTCCAGCATAGCACCGTCATATTCAATGTCAACAAACTTACATATTTTGCCTAAAAGTTTAATTTTGTCATCTAAAAGCTCTTCGTACTTAACTAAAACATGACTTGCTTTATTAACATATTTATGGCTATTTAACACCGCATATACCCAGCGCTCGATACAGTGATCTAAATCCCAACCAGCGCCCCACAATTCGTGATAAATCCTAGTGCTCTCATACATAGAAGCGATTGTATCCATACCATTTCGCAAAATATGTATAAATTTTGCATCCGGCAACAAACCCTCTATATCAGGAATAAAATATATGTGTTCTGGCGTTTTTTCCAACCAAATGCTTTTGTTTTGTTCCGCCGCCAAACCATCCAAAACTCCGACAAACCAACGAGTTTTAGTTTCCACACTTTGACTGTCATCAAAATCTTTCAAAAGTTCAGGACGCTTAATCTCATCATTAAAGAAAGCTTTCATCCTACTTCGCAACTGTCCCGCCAACTTATCGTAAAGCAAATAGTGAAAAAACTTAGATTCAGGAAAAGAAATAACTTCAGGATGAGCCGCTAATAAACTTTGAAGGATTGTTGTACCGCTGCGAGGGGTTCCCACTAAAAATATTCTTTTCATTTTTATACTTGATTAATGGTTGGTGAATGAGGTTTTTTTTAATAAACCGCAGAGAGCGCAGAGGACACAGAGAAGCGAGAAGGAAGAGGTATAATTATAAATCATTTATCAACATCTCTGTTTCTGCTTCCTCTCTGCGCTCTCTGCGCTCTCTGCGCTCTCTGTGGTTAAAAACTATTTTCCTAACTCCAGCTAAAATCTTCCTTTAACAAATCAGAAAGTTCCTGATTATAAGGCTTGAAATAATTGGTTAATTTTTGTTGAATTTCCGTAGGCATTTTGCTGTAATCCTCGATACTATTAATCTCATATTCTTTGAGGGGGCTTCCACTAATATCCAAGAAATCTAAGACTTCAGAAAATACTTGGCTTGTATTTGCATAAAACTCTTCGCTCTTGAGGATTAGCAACTGTTCCCTCGGAAAATAATCGAGCCAGTTTTTGATTTGTTCAACATAGATTCCGCGCGACAAGTAGGAATAATGTTGGTGGTTGAAACTGTAATAACCTTGATCGGCTTTGATTTTTTCAATTTCACCTTTTAGCCTGTCAGGTTCAGATGCGATCGCCTTTTCAAAATCCAACTTTTCGCAACCTACTGCCACTTCTAAATGATAGTGCATCCACGCTCGTTTTACCGGGTTTCGCAGCATTAAAATCAGCTTGACATCCGGGAAACACTTGTATACTCGCTCGGCTACCAAAGGATGATAAATGTAGTAAGGAGTCATTTCCCACAGCAGCACCTTGTCACCCGCTACACTCCGCGTCAACTGTTTGCTATACCACTCTACACCGCGCTCGAAATTCAACTCAAAAAAGTGAATCTCCCGGGAACCTTCTTTGATAATTTGCAAGTGATTTGCCAGGTGTCCATGCAAAGCTTCTATGCCCGACTTTTGAGCACCAATTACTAAAAAGTCGGGTGACTGCTTATTTCTTAACTGAGTTGAAATTTTGACGTAGCCCGGATTGTTCTTATTTAAAGCGTGAACTTTTTCAGCTTTTTCTGGCAAATCTGCAAGCTGCATTTTGCCGTCAAACTCCCAATGGTAGGGCGGACAGAGAATCGTTTTTTGGTTTATAGTCGATCGCACATACAGCGGATATACGTGCCAGTGATAGTCGTAAGCATAGGCCCAACTCTTCTCGTAAACCCCAGCATTGATGTAATATTGACCGTTTCCTAAATCCAGCCTGTCTACGTGCAGCCGGATTTTGCCTTTACCTTCCGCCAGCGGAATGAACCGCCCCATTTGATTGGTATTAGTCTCAAAACAACTTTGACCGTCTTCCCGGCTGATTGTCATGCCAAAAATCGCAGCAGCAATCGGTTTCGGAACCATGTAATGAATTTCAATAGTAATAGCATCGCCGCTGTCTACCTCATCATCCGGCAACACTTTAACATCAGTTATTTCTACTTCCAAAGAACCGAATCTATTCTCATTAACTCGGAGTTCCGAACCCGTACTTGTAACTTCAGGAGGACGCATGGGAGTGCGCTTGTCAGTTTCGGATCGCATTTCCGACAAATACTGACCAGCTACCACTTCCGGCTCCCCGTAAGCCATGATTTCACCGGATTTTAGCCACAAAGCCCGATCGCAGGTTTTTTGAATTTGAGCTGCGCTGTGAGAAATCAAAACAATCGCACAACCTTGATTTTTAAACTCCTCTATCTTTTTCAAACATTTAGCTTGAAAAGCCACATCTCCAACCGACAAATATTCATCAATTAACAACACCTCTGGATTGGTATGAATTGCCACCGAAAAAGCCAACCGCATTCGCATCCCTGTGCTGTAAGTTCGCAGTGGGCTGTCAATAAACTGTTCTAATTCTGCAAATTCAACAATAGAATCAAATCGATGCGCTGCTTCCCTGCGAGTCAAACCGGCCACCACCGCACCCACAAACACATTTTCTCTGCCCGTCAAATCTGAGTGAAAACCCGCACCCAAATCCAACAAACCGCCAATTCTGCCGTTAATTTTAATAGTTCCTTCCTCAGCGCGGCCGATACCACCGATCAGTTGCAGCAGTGTCGATTTTCCGGCTCCATTTTTACCGAGAATTCCGAGCATTTCCCCTGGAGAAACACTAAAATTGATATCCCGCAGTGCCCAAAAATGTGCTTGTGGTTTCATCCGCCACCAGCCCCACAAAGCGGCCTCCATAATTGTCATAGGTCGATCGGCACTGTAGCGGTTGAAACGTTTACCCAAACCCTTGACAACAATAGCTTGACGCATTTACAATTCCTCCACAAATCGATCGCTTTGCCGTCTGAAAATCGCCAGTCCTATCGGCAAAAGAGCAGCCACAAGCAAGCTCACAATTAACAGCGCTTGCCAGTCCGGTTGAGTACCTTTGAGCAGTATTGCCCGGTAAGCTTCAATCAGCGGCACCATCGGATTTAACTGATATAAAGGCTGAAATTCTTTAGGCACGCTTTTCAGGTCGTAGAAAATCGGAGTTAGGTAAAAAAGCATCTGCAATACCACGCCCAAAGTGTGCTGGGTGTCGCGAAAAGTCACGTTAATCGCAGCAAGTGGATAAGCCAAACTCACCGTCAAAATGAATTGAATAATCATCAAAATCGGCAGAAAAAATAGCACAGGATTTGGCTGAATTCCGTCCATTGCCAAAAAGATAATTAGCACCGGCAGCGCCAGCAAAAAGTGAATCAATCCGGTTGTAGTTGTCACTACAGGCAAAATAGCTGTCGGAAAATTCGGCTGCCTGATTAAAGCCAGGTTGCCAGTAATTAGTGCTGTCGATTGAAACAGCACCGTCTGACTCCAGTTCCAGATTAACAAACCGCTGAATGCAAAGGAAGCAAACTGCGGAATATTTACCGGAATTACCGTTCGGAATACAAAACAGAAAACAGCCAACTGCAACAGCGGACTGATCAAAGTCCAAGCAATCCCCAAGGTCGATCGCTTGTAGAGTAATTTCATATCGCGATCGACCAATCCACGCAGCAAATCGAAGAAATGAGCGACTTTGCGCCTCTCAACCAGCGTTCCCAGAGTTTTCATCCCGCACCTCCAGTCACCGTCAGAGGTTCCGGCTGTGGCTGCTCATCCACATCCGTCATCGCCACCAATCGTTGAGCCTGTAACTGCGCTTCCCTGTAAGCAAAAGGACTCTGTAAAGCCCCTAGCAGCTCGCTAACTACCAACTTGCGGGGAAACCAGCCAGGCCGCATCAAGCGTCGCAACAGCGACCCTTTCAGCCATTGAGACAACGCAAATTGCCAAATTGCCCCGCTACTGACAGTACCATTGCGAGCACAAGTCAGCAAATAAGCCCCAAAAGCCTGCCCATTGTCCTGTAGCTGCCGACTCAAAGCATCGGCACTACGCCTGTGTACGTTCCACACAAGGGCTCTCGGCTCATAAAAAGTCGCGTATCTCTTAGCTAAAATCCGGTGAAACATCTCCATATCCCCAGCGCCCCGAGTCGCCGTCCCGACATCCAAAGCCGGGTCAAAATTGCCAACAGCCTCGAACACTTTGACGCGGAAAGCCATATTCGCCCCAACGCCGTAGGATCTCGCCCACAGCAACTCCTGCGCCGATAGCTGACTACCATCAACTTTAAAGCGGTGGAAGTATTGCAGCATTCCCCCGTAGCCGAATTCAAATTGAATTTGAGCCTCTGTTTCCAGTTCCGCCGGCACCACCAAACCACTCACTGCCATAATTTCCGGGTCAGCAAAGCCCGCAGCGATACCCCGCAGCCAACCCCGATCGGGCCGCATATCATCGTCAGTAAAAGCAATTATCTCGTGGCTGGCTTCAGCGATCGCCCGATTGCGAGCCCAGTTCAATCCTGGACGTTCTTCCCTAATGTAGCGTACAGGTAATCTCGCGACCAATTCAGCGGTGCTGCTGTTGGAAGGAGCATTATCTATCACAATAATTTCGTGCTTGGGATAGTCCAGGGCAAGAATTGCTTCCATAGTGCCTTTGAGTAAGTCCGTGTGATCGCGCGTGCAGATGACAACGCTAATTGGTGGCAGTTCTCGATCGAAATCTGCTGCTACTGGGACTAACTGATCTTCCAAACTCGATCGAATCAACTCCTTGCCCATCTGCTCCACAATCGTTTCTCGCACTCGATCGGCCGAGATTGTTTGCTGCCAGGGATTGTTATTAACATAGGCCCAGCCGAGCGGCCGTCCCCGGTAGCGAACCAAGAGGCGGACACGTTCATATTTTTCTAGTCCCCTAATTGGATTTATCTCTTCAGTAAACTCGATTTCAAGCACTTTTATTGCCATGAATTTCTCCTCAAAATACGATTGGGAATTGGGTTTTGGGCCTGGGAAATTAGGAATCGGGCATTGCGCATTGGCAACTAATGACAACAGTCATTAGTTACCAATTATTGAATTACCAAAACACGCTCCTCAAAAGCAACTAAAAGCTTTGCTTCGATCTACTCAGAACTGCACGGCATACCGTTAACCGCCATCGCTCTCGCCAGCGGTTCCGCTAAATTCTGTGCCAGTATCCTTCGCAGGTGAACCCCGCGTAGCGGTTCGGCGCCGACTTCGGGAGAGATGTGACCGATTGTCAGCTTGCCGTAGTACAGGTAAATCCCAGCCGGTCTTTCGGCATCGATCCTGTGTTCTGCTGCTTCCAAGCCTTGCTGCAAGTCAATTTCTATTTCGTATCCGCCCAAATCAGCGCGGATCGGGCCTTCTTCCATAAAAGTAGAAATGCCCGATCGAGTTTTCAATTCGTCCATCACACCGCGCAAGTACCAGTAACCGCGCAATTTAGCGGTCAGCCACCGCCAAGTACCGCGCATCCGCACAGCTTCTAGCCAATCTAGCGACCGCCTCAGTCCCACAGCCAGCAACTCTAGAGCGGCCGGCCAGTAAAAAACTAGAGCAACGAAAACCCGATCGACAAAAGAGTAAGGAGTTTCGTAATCCTTTATGTGCAGTGTCGGTTTAAGTTCCGGGTGTCGCTGACCGAGCAAGACATCGGAGCGTCCTTCCTCGCGCGCTCGGCGAAAAGAGCGCGAGAGGTTGTTAGTTTCGTGTTCGTAGTGATACCCGACTGCATCCGCTGCCACAGCAAAAGGTATATTTGCTTTGAGCAAGCGCAAGCCGAATTCATAATCTTCATGGGCAGTTCCCTGACCGAAACCTGCATCGAAGCCTCCAGTGCTAGCAAACATTTTTGTCTCCAGAGACAAGTTGCCAGTCAGCAAGTCTTCATAAGTATGACGGTGATCCGGTTGTCTCATTTGGTAAAATTTTTCTTCCCACCAAGCCCGCACTTCTACGTCAAAGAATCTATCCCCTCCCTGAAACTTCGGCGGATAAGGGCCGATCACCACGCAGCCCGGACGCTCTTGGTGAATGCGTACATGACTTTCGATTAGAGGCGGAGTTGGTTCGATATCGTCATCTATAAATAGCACCAGTTTTCCGGTAGCCGAGGCTGCTCCCGTATTTCTGGTGATCGAAGCTGCCCGACACTTTTCTTCAATAACCAGCAGTTTAAACGGAGCTTTGTAGTCTTTTAGCACAGCCAAAGTATCGTCTATGCAGCTATCTGCGACTACAATAACCTCGATGAGGTCGAGCGGATAAGTTTGGGATTGCAGTGCATCGAGAGCGCGCAGCAGCAATACACTTCGGTTGTGAGTCGGAATAATTACGCTAACTGTTAGATTTTCCATATTGACATTACACAAATCAACTTCATCTTCATTTCAAATGCGGTAAAAAACAATCTCAAAATCCCTATTTATTGCTCCCTCTTAATTTTTTGCAACTGCTGGCGAGACGTAAAATAAGCCATCGGCCCGCTAATGCAGCCCTGCAATTGAGCCATAAGCAAATCACTAGGGACAGAACCTGGTTGCTTTCGCCAAGAAGCAATTAGTTCAGGAATTTGTTTGTACCAAAGCCAGCCCCAAGCTAACAGAGGCACGCTAAATTCTCTGTTGAACACAAACATCCGCGTCCAGTAAGCATAGACTCCGATTCCGTAGCATTTGAGCAAGTTGCGCATTTCTTCCCAGGTGCGTCGGTGGCGGTGCCAACTCAAGGCCCTCGGTTCGTAGACGATGCGGTAGCCAGCGCGCAAAATGCGGACAAACTGTTCGCTGTCTGAACCGCACTTAGCAGGCGTGCCCACGCCCAAAGCTTCGTCAAACAGCCCGATGCAGTCGATCAAACTTTTCCGCAAAGCCATACTCCCGGAAACCCCCACAGGAGCTATAATCAGCGGATTGCAGTGCGCCCCGTCAAAAACTTGGCGATCGAAGCCCTTCCCGTAGGGGCTGTAAAGCTCAAACCATTCTTGGGCTTCCGTTTCCAGTTCTAGGGGCATCAGTAGCCCCGTGACACACATAACTCGCGGATCTCTGAAATTTCGCAACAGTGATCGCAACCAATCCCGATCGGGCACTGCATCGTCATCTGTAAACGCTACAAATTCGTGTTTCGCTTCCCGCAAAGCTCGGTTGCGGGCGGCGCTTTCCCCGGCTAAATCGTCTTCCCGCACGTACCGGACTTGCGGATAATTATTTTTGACCAATTCACGGGTAGCATCCGTAGCCGGACAATTGTCAATTACCAAGTATTCCTGACCGTCATCTGGGAGCAGCATCAGCGCGTCCAGACAGCGCCGCAAATCTTCCGGGCGATCGCGCGTACAAACCGCTACAGTGGCGATCGGGATTGTCTCTACCGCCCCGCGTTCGTCCCATTCCAGGGCATCGTAGAGCCAATTTTTCCAAAGGTTATCCCCTGCTGCATTCATCAGACTTTCGCGCAATTGAGCGCCCTCAATCCGACCTCCGACTACCGGAATTTGAGCTTGGGCGATCGGTTTTCCGTGCAGTCGAATTAAAACCAAGGCTTTGCTGTAACGCTCCTCAACCGTAATTTCTGGCGGGAGTTTGGATATTTCCAGGTCGAGAATAGCTGTTGCCATTTTAGATTTTAGATTGTGAAAAATTATTGCGAAAAACTCAGAAATACTCCGTATTTTCCCGGATGTATTTTAGCCAAAATTGTTGTAAGAGATAGCAACTTATAGCGATTCTCAAAAAAGTGAGGTATGCCATATCCCATATCCCATATCCCATATCCCGTTCGCGTACCTGATCTTTCTGAGAAAGGCTATATCAATGCCATACTTGCCGATCGCCGATCGCGAATCAAACATAAAGCCTCATTATTGTTATTGCTTTTACTTATTTTTACTTTCGATTACCCGCTGATGTCAAGTTTTTTTCCTACATAATTTTTACCGCCGAAGACTCTCGTACATCGGGGCTTGTGTCAATTGCAGGCGTTAATCGCCCATGCTTTCCAGGTGACGATAGAAAATTTAGTCAAGATTTTGGCAAATTGAGGGCTAAACTTGAAAAGACTTGCATTCCTTACTAGGAAGCATTTTGATCGTTCGGACTTCACTCCTTCTCCTTCTATCCTCGCGTTTGACTGTGCCGAATTTCTGCTAATAGCATCTCTTGATTTTTTGCAGGTTCTTTGCAAGTCAAACACTCACAAACTAACCCGATCGCACCTTCAGGCAAATCAGCCTCAATCTGACATACAGCAGTCGGATAATACCGCGAAATCAACCCCGAAATCTGGTCTGGCGACGTGCGAATCAGGGTAGAATGCTGATACCAATCCAGAGCCGAAAGCAGACTCGGACAAGCTTGGGAAGTATCTCGGATAATACTGCTGAAAGCTTGCAAACCTTGTTCGGCGCGATCGAGATATTCTAAATTCTGGCCCAGCAATGCCAAGCGAACCAAAGAGGCGATCGCAATTCCATTCGCCGCCGGAGTTGCACTATCGATATAACTGCGTTCCCGCACCAACAAATCGTCGCTAGCATCCTTAGCAGTATTGTAATACCCTCCCAATTCCACGCTCCACAAAAACTCATCAAACTCATCTTGCACCTGCACAGCTTTCTCCAACCAAAACTGAGAATTCGGCAATTGCTGTACTGCTTCCCCGTTTCCTAACATCAAACTCGCTTGATGCAAATCCAACAAAGCTTTCACAAACAAAGCATAATCTTCCGACTGCGCCGCCACAGCAGATTGTCCATCATAATTTAGCCGCTGAAACCGCCCGTCAGTCCACTGATTATCTAAGATAAAATTAGCAGCATTCACAGCCAATTCCAGATATTCCAAATTCCCAAAAACAGCCGCCGCCCGCGCCAAACCCGAAATCATTAAGCTATTCCAAGCAGCAATCATTTTTGTGTCAGTAACTGCTGGAATTCTCCCCGGCCAACTGTCGTTTTTTGCTTCTTGATTGTTGCGGGCGGGCGGAAAAGTTTTCACAGTATCGGGATTGTCGCCGTAGCGTACAGCAAAAAGTTTAGCTAAAGCAGTTTTTACCGTTGCACTGAGTTTTTCCTGCTGATAGCGCTGCAATACATTCTTGCCTTCAAAATTGCCACCACGAGTCACAGTAAACTGTGTTTGAATTTCCCCCAATTCCTGAGTATTTAACAGCGTTTGTAGTTCGGTGTAAGTCCAAACATAAAAAGCTCCTTCTTCCGGCTCAACTTCCTCTGAAGTGTTAAAACTATCAGCATCTTGTGCAGCGTAAAAATAGCCAGTTGGTGCGATCATTTCTCGCTTCAACCATTCTACAGTTCCTGCGATCGCAGTTTCAAAAGCTGGTTCTTGGAAGCCCGCGCTCCACAAATTCGCTAAATACTCAACAATTTGACCGTTGTCGTATAGCATCTTTTCAAAGTGTGGCACAGTCCAAGTTGCATCAACCGTGTAGCGGTGAAATCCCCCCGCTACGTGGTCGTAAATGCCGCCCAATGCTAAGTCTAATCCGCGCTGAGTGCAGACTTGTTTGCTGTCATATTTTGAATCAAAATTAAAGCGCGTTCCCCTCAATGCTAGCTCAGCATAAGGCATCATTGGAAAACTGGGCCCTGGGTTGCTGCCGGCAATAATTCCGGTGTTGAGTTCTAAGCCTTTTTGGAATACTTCGCGATTCAATTCTGCGGTGGCTGCTGACAGCAGCGCCGACTGTTGGAGGTTGTCTAAAATTTCTCCTTTGAACGCTTGCAATTTTTGCTTTTCTGTGTCGTAAAATCGGCGAATTGATTGCAAAACTTCTAAAAATCCGGGGCGTCCGTAGCGCGGAGTTACGGGGAAATAAGTACCACCGTAGAAGGGAACTCGCTCGTCGGGAGTGAGAAAAACGTTGAGGGGCCAACCGCCTTGGCCTGTCATCATTTGCAGGGTTTGCATATAAATGCTGTCGATGTCCGGGCGTTCTTCGCGATCGACTTTTATCGGTATAAAGTGCGAATTCATGTATTGGGCGATCGCGCGATCGGAAAATGCTTCCCCTTCCATCACTGTACACCAGTGGCAGCTAGAGTAGCCAATGGACAGAAAAATCGGCTTATTTTGGCTGCGGGCCGTTTCTAGGGCTTCGTCGCACCAGGGCCACCAGTCGATCGGGTTTTCGCTGTGTTTCCGCAGATAAAGGCTTTGGGATTGAGCAAGACGGTTGACCATAATCAAATCTACTTTAACTCTTACTGACTGCGCTTGTTAGTTCTATAGTAGTTTAGCGCGGACTATTTAAGTTGAGTTGTTGGCGACAATCATGTTTTAATATAATCACTGATTATTTCCATATAAAATGAGTTTATCATCTCGCAGAAAATTCAATCTACGGCTTGGACAATTTTTGCTGAGTGTGGCAGTTCCTCCCGCTGTTTTCAAACAGTGCCAAGCCGAATCCTCCAACCAAGCCGAACCATCGAGTCCACCTGTATTAAAAATTAATAATAACAAAGTTTCGACCAAAAAAGTAGTTCCAGAAGTAGAATTATTCGTGCCGACTTTTTTAGGAAACGACCAGCGCACATTTTACGGTCGAGGTGTTCCCAAGGGCTTGAAGTTAATCAACAAATTTGAGCTAGGAAGCGGCCGGACTTTTCTGGGTAGGCAATCGCAAATTTGGAGTGGCGCCGGTTGGACTGGACAGCCAACAATTACCAGAGATAGAGACAAAACTTATTTAATCATAGGTTCTTTCGACCACTATTTGCACAAAATAGATATGGCGACCAATAAAGAAGTTTGGCGCTATAAATTTGATGATATAATTAAAGGAAGTTCAACAATTTATATTGACAAAACAGCCAAGGCCGAGAATAGAATTGTGATTTTGCAAGGCAGCCGCAGTGGCGGGGGTGGCAAAAATGTTGTACCGAGTTTTAGGGCAATATCTTTTAGAACAGGCAAGGAACTTTGGAAGCTGGACATCAGGAGAACGCCCAGCTACAGTCAGGATAATGACAGCAGCGCTTTGTATCTGGGCGATGGCGTGTTGTTTAATGCGGGGGAAAATGCGATCGGCTATTTTCTCAATAGTTCTGCCAGCAAAGCTAAAGTTAAACAAGGAATCAAGCAACCGCAGATCTTGTCGGAAGTGCAGCTTTATGCAGCGGGAGATATCCGCAAGCATGGCGGCAATTTGGTAGCAGAATCATCGCCGTCCAGGCTCAAAGATCAACTATTTATCGCTGCGGGTTCTGGTCATATTTACGGTATCAGCATTAAAACAAAAAAAATTGTTTGGGATTTCTATACTGGTTCAGATATAGATGGAAGTGCTGTAATTTCTAAATCTGGTAAACTGTTTTGTGGTAAGGATTCAGGTAAAAAATAGTTGATTGAGAGCCGAAAAATATGGTAATGTAGTCAGATGAGCGAAAAGCCAG
>NZ_JAUBVR010000097.1:0-18167 GCF_036705955.1 Microcoleus sp. A6-C6
CCCATCTCCCCATCTCCCCATCTCCCCATCTCCCCCTCTCCCCATCTCCCACTCTCCCCATCTCCCCATCTCCCCATCTCCCCATCTCCCCATCTCCCCATCTCCCCATCTCCCCCTCAAAGCAGCTTAAATGTTCTGCGCGCGGCCGTACCAACGCAGCAACATTCCCGCCAACCTTGGAGAATTGTGGCGAATTAGACCCGTATTTTTATCTTCATCCATCACATTGGCGATGACAATTCGCCGCCCCAATTGCGTTACGGCTTCGCGATCGAGCACAACCGGATAGGAATTCTCCTGAGAATAGCGGATTAAAGATTTTGCAGAAGGGACTTTTCCCTGCACTACTACAGCATCGAACAGGGGCCGGCCGCAAGCGCGATCGATCGCCCGAATGTGATCTGCAACGCTGTATCCGTCAGTTTCCCCCGGCTGAGTCATAATATTGCACACATAAATGCGCGGAACTTGACTATTGGCGATCGCATCAGCAATTTCCTTCACCAACAAATTCGGAATCACGCTCGTATAAAGACTTCCCGGCCCAATAATAATAAAATCCGCTTCCCGCAGCGCTTCGACTGCCCTGGGTAAAGCTGGAGGATTAGCAGGAGTGCAGCCAATTTTGACGATTTGGCCGTTAGCTTTGGTAATACTAGACTCCCCCTCAATTCTCCGGCCATCAGCCAGTTCTGCCCACAAAGAAACGTCGCTCAGAGTGGCCGGCAGCACTTCCCCCCTCACTGCTAAAACTTTAGAACTGGCTGCGATCGCCTGTTCCAAATCTCCAGCAATATCGCTCATTGCCGTCAAAAACAAATTCCCAAAACTGTGACCAACCAAACCGTCACCAGCCTGAAAGCGATATTGAAATAACTCAGTCAATAACTTTTCCTCATCTGCCAAAGCCGCCAAACAATTGCGAATATCCCCCGGTGGCAATACCCCAATCTCCCGCCGCAGTCGCCCAGAAGACCCGCCATCATCCGCCACGGTGACAATAGCAGTGATTTTGGCACTATAATCCTTCAATCCCCTAAGCAAGTGAGAAAGGCCTGTACCCCCTCCAATTGCTACAATTTTTGGGCCGCGGTGCAAGCGGCGGTGGGTGAGGAGTCGATCGACCAATTCCTCATTGCCTTCGGGCATCAGCACTTGAGTAATCGAGTTCAAGCTGCGAGTTTGACCCCACAGAATTAACAAAATCCCGGCAGCAATCACGATCGGCCCCGACAAGTAATTGGGAATAACTTCCGCAATCCAGGTCAAAAAATTTCTCAACAATTGCAACAGGAAAAAAATCGGAGTCATCCCAGTCCAAATCGCTAAACCCAAAGTGGCAAGTACCACACCGCTAGCACTGATCAGCAGCCACCGTTTCACCAACAGTCCGGGGGCCAACCACTTAAACCACTGGTGAACTCGCCCGTTCCGCAAAGAGGAAGGGTAAGGATTTCTGGATTGGGCAAAAACCTGCTTAGCTTTGGCAAAGACTCGCAGGGCTTTAGGAAATGAACTAATTGACATGGTTAATTAGTCTTAATGGTATTGGAATAGCTCAAGCTGACAAATTTACAATACAAGAGAGTTTTGATTCTGGCAGTCAATTTAAGTCATTAGTTATCAGTCATGAGTCATTAATGATTAGCTAGACTGATGACTGACAACATAATAGTCGCATTTTATGGCTGAGCCGCTAATCGAACTCAAGGGAGTAAGTAAGTCCTTCGGGGAGAACCCGATCCTCGATCGAGTGGATCTGAGGATTTATCGAGGAGAGGCCCTGGCAATTATTGGCCCTTCCGGGACGGGGAAATCTACGATTTTGCGGATAATCGCGGGTTTGTTGGCCCCGGATGCCGGTGAGGTTTTCGTTCAGGGACAGCGACGGGTCGGATGGGTGGACGACGTGACAGATCCGATCGGGATTGGGATGGTGTTTCAGCAAGCTGCTTTGTTTGATTCGCTGACGGTGGAGGAGAATGTCGGTTTTTTACTTTACCAGCATTCTAAGCTGCCGCGCCGCCGGATTCGGGAATTGGTCGAGGAGAAGTTACAGATGGTGGGTTTGCCGGGTATTGGCGAACGCTATCCGGCGCAGTTGTCTGGCGGAATGCGGAAGCGGGTAAGTTTTGCCCGCGCCATCATGGCGAATCCCGATAATGCGAGGGATAATCCAGAGGTTTTGTTGTACGACGAACCGACGGCGGGTTTAGATCCCATCGCCTCGACGGTAATTGAAGATTTAATCCGCGACTTGCAGGTGGCCCAAGGTGTTTGCAGCACTTATGCGATCGTCACTCACCAAGAGAGTACCATTCGCCGCACTGCCGATCGCATCGTGTTTCTCTATCGAGGAAAAGTGCAGTGGGAGGGAACTGTCAGCGATATTGCATCAACAGATAATTTGTTAATTAAACAATTTTTTAGCGGCAGCGTTACCGGCCCGATTCAAGTGATTGGATAGTCAGTTAGCAGTTGGCAGTTGATAGTTGGCAGTTGGCAGTTGGCAGTTGATAGTTGGCAGTTGGCAGTGGTTAATTGTTTGTATTATTGGGAGATAAAATATGTCACAAACAAATTTTCAGAGGTTAGATGTTTATAAATTATCCGAAAAATTAGCTGATTAAATTTGGAATATAGTTATAAAATGGGATGCACTAGCAAAAGATACTGTCGGGAAGCAAATTATTCGCTCTGCTGATAGTATTGGTGCTAATATTGCTGAAGGAGATGGTCGAGGCAGCTATCAGGATCATCGGCGATTTATCAAAATTGCCAGAGGTTCTTTATCTGAAACAAAGCACTGGTTGAGACGGGCTTATACTAGGGAACTACTAACAAGTACGCAAGTAGAAACACTCAAGCCAATTATTGACGAACTGTCGCCCAGGCTAAACGCCTATCTAAAATCTATAGGCAACACATCACAAAAAAATTAAAAACTGCCAACTATCAACTATCAACTGCCAACGATCAACTGCCAACTATCAACTATCAACTGCCAACGATCAACTATCAACTGCCAACTATCAACTATCAACTGCCAACTATCAACTGCCAACTGCCAACTATCAATTGCTAAAGGAGGCAATATGCGATCGCGAACTATGAGGGAAGGTTCTGTCGGGTTCTTGATTTTAGTAGGAATCGGCTTATTTGGCGGCTTAGTGCTCTGGCTGCGGGGCGTGCAGCTAGGCAACCGCAGCTACAAATTCGCCGTAGAATTTGCCAGCGCCCAGGGAATGCAAATAGGCACCCCCGTCAGGTATCGCGGGGTTGCAGTCGGTAAAATTACCACACTAAAACCCAGTTCCAACGGCGTAGACGTGACGCTGGAGATTGCCCCCGGTACTTTAGTTATGCCGCGCGATGTTACGATCGAAGCGAATAAATCGGGTTTAATTGGCGAATCGTCGATCGACATTAGCCCCAACTCAATTTTGCCAGATTCCTTACTTACCGCCAATCCCTTTAGTGCCGACTGTCCCCCAGAAATTATCTGCAAAAATTCGCGCTTAAAAGGTCAAGCTGGAGTCAGTCTAGACGAACTAATTCGCTCCACAGTCCGCCTAGCTAATTTATACACCGACCCCGCGCTCTTCAACAATATTAAATCAATTGCAGAGAATACAGTCAGTACAGCTAAAGGTGCAGCTAAACTCACTCAAGATTTATCAAGTTTAACTCAGACTGCCAAAACAGAAATCAAAACATTGAATAAATCTGTAACGGGAGATGTTGGTAAATTAAGTGAGTCGGTAAAAACCGAATTGGCAACCTTAAATCAATCCTTGAAAGGGGAAGCTAACAGTTTAAATCAATCTTTGAAAGGGGAGGCAACCAGTTTAAATAAATCATTAAAAGGAGAAGTAAGCAGTTTAAATCAATCGATGAAGGGGGAAATATCAGGAGTCGCCGCAGATGTTTCTAAAGTAGCAGCCACAGCGGACACTTCCACAAAAGCCGTATCCGCAGCCGCGATAAATTCAGCCAATTCAGTAACTCAAGCAGCCAATAAAATTACATTAACAGCCAACGAAGTCAATTCATTAGTAACAACCAACCGCGCCAGCTTAGTCTCAACCCTGAATAACATCAATCAAAGCAGCCAAGAATTGCGGGTAGCCGTCAGCGGTTTAAGTCCAACAATTAATCGCATCAACCAAGGACAATTGCTCAATAATTTAGAGATTTTATCAGCAAATGCTGCCCAAGCTTCTGGTAATTTGCGAGATTTATCCAACCAGGTAAACAATCCCGCAACTTTGCTATTATTGCAGCAAACTCTAGATTCTGCACGAGCTACATTTCAGAACGTGCAGAAAATAACTTCTGACGTTGATGAAGTGACCGGAGATCCGGCTTTCCGCAACAACATTCGCAGGTTATTCAATGGATTGGGAGGCTTGTTGGGTTCGACAGAACAACTGCGGCAGCAAGTTAAAGTCGCTCAAACATTAGCTCCGATTTCTGAGAAAGTAAATGCGAGAACAACTGCGAGCAATCAATCAGTCAAGCCGAGATTCCCCAGTTTGCACAAACAAGACAAATTGCCTCTTATACCTCCTGTTCAAGCTGTAAAATCAGCAGAACCAGTTGCTTCTGAAAATACTCCTTGAGACATGATACAATTGAATAATCACAATCATTGCAAGATTCGCAATTTCCTGTATTTACACCAAGAAAACAAAATCAATTCAACAATATTGGTAGGGTGTGCCGCCAGAGAGCGTACCCTAAAAAAGACAGAAAATCTTATAGCGACTCACCACTAACAATTTTTGAGTAAACAAACTCAACTAAGAGTGTTGTAGCAACGATTTTTTAAATTGGTATTAGCAACTTGCACATTGCGAACTCCGGGATTAAAGTTTCTGTTCAAATTCTATCAAAAAAAGCCTTTTAGCCGAAACAAAAAAACAATGACGCAAACATTATCGAAACCTGCCGAAACCAAAACCAAGTATAATATCACTTGGGAAAAGTTGCCAGACGACTTTCAATTACCGGATGATCCCGTGGAAAACATCGACCAACCACTTTTAGCCGCCGCCCTACGAGAAGCCTTGGATCTCGCAGGATTTATCATCGCTTCGATGCTGATAGCTTCCAATTTTGGACTCTGTGCGAAAGTTAACGAAAAAACAGTAGTAAAAGCACCAGATTGGGTGTACGTTCCCTCGGTATTGCCAGCAGAACCAGGAGAAGTTCGCCGCAGTTATACGCGGAATGCTGAGGGAGAAGTACCCGCAGTAGTGATGGAGTTTTTATCGGATAATAACGGCAGTGAATATTCCATAAAACCAACGTATCCTTACGGAAAATGGCGGTTTTATGAACGCTTTTTGCAAGTGCCAGTTTATGTAATTTTTGAGCCTAAATTTGGAGTATTGGAAGTGTACAGACTCTCAGAATCGGGAGAGTACGAACTGCAAGAACCGGATGCTAATCAGCGATTTTGGATAGAATCAATGGGTTTATTTTTGGGGGTTTGGGAAGGTAAAAAATCTCAGAGAACGGGTTATTGGTTGCGCTGGTGGGATGAGAATGGCAATTTGTTGCTGTGGGGTGTCGAACGGGTGGAACAGGAACATCAACGGGCCGAAGAGGAACGCCAACGAGCCGATCGCCTAATGGCATACTTGATCAGTCAGGGTATCGATCCTGATGCCATTTGATTTTTGATTTTTGATTTTTGATTGAGAATTAAGGAGCGCCATGACTGCAACAACATTAGCAGAGAAATTAGATCAACCGTTGCTATTTCCAGGGTTAAGTTGGGAACAATTCAAAACTTTAGAACCGATGCTGGATATTCCAGGAGTTCGGCTGTTATTTTTAGATGGGATACTGGAGATTCAGAAAATGCCTGGAAGAAAACACGAAACAGCCAAGGGACGTATCGGTGCGTTGGTAGAAACTTACATGATGGCGGCAGGAATCGATTTCACCCCTACGGAGTCTCTGACTTTAGAAAATGAATCGCGATTGGTAAAGTGTGAAGCAGATAAGTCTTACGAATTGGGGGTTGACAGAGAACGTCCAGATTTAGCGATCGAAGTAGTCGTTACTAGCGGCGGAATTGATAAGCTAGAGGCTTACAAACGGCTGCAAATCCCTGAAGTCTGGTTTTGGGAAAACAGCCGACTTTCTCTGTATGCTCTGGGACAGGAAGGATACGAACCGATTGCGAGTTCTCAATTGCTTCCAGAACTCGATATTGGTTTACTCGTCAGGTGTGTTAATATACCGAGTCATGTTGAGGCAATTAAGGAATTCAAAAGGGCGATCGATCTCAATTCTTAGTCAAAAATATTGAGTAACTGTGACATCATTGAAGAATTGGTAACAGCAAAAAGGTCTATAATAGAACTACAACTCACAGGAAGCACGACCATGAGAACAGTCGTTCCCACCCTCAAATCATCTGAAATTATCTACCCCAGTGCGGATGGAAAACCCGTGGCAGAAACTTACGACCACCTTTATGCAATTCTAACCACTTTAGAAGTCCTCAAGCAATACCTGAGCGGACAGCGCGCTACCGTTTTGGCTAACCAGTTTTTATATTACGCTGAAGGTTTCCCAAAATTGCGTACTGCACCGGATGTTATGGTAATTTATGATGTGGAACCGGGAGGCAGAGATAATTATAAAATCTGGTTAGAAGGGCAAGTTCCGAAGGTAGTTTTTGAAATTACTTCACCGAGTACGCAGTCGGAAGATAAAGTTACGAAAAAAGACTTGTACGAAAGTTTAGAAGTTCAGGAATATTGGTTGTTTGACCCCAAAGGACAATGGATACCCGAAAAATTGCGGGGATATCGACTGTGGGAAGATGGCTATCAATTAATTACTGACAGTCGCAGTGAAGTGCTGCAATTGCGTTTGGAAATAGAGGGAAAACTCATCGGTTTTTATCGGGAGGATAATGGAGAAAAATTACTGATTCCTGATGAATTAGCCTCGGCATTAGAAGCGCAACGCCAGCGCGCCGAAACTGAACGCCTGCGCGCCGAAGCTGAAAGTCAGCGGGCTGCTGAACTCGAATCTTTGCTAGCGCGTTATCGAGATCAGTTTGGCGAATTGCCTGATGGTAACAGCTAAAAAATCAGCGGCCGATCGCACTTCATCGATCTCGATCGCCCGCGTGCTATTCTTAGCTAAATATTCTTGACAAATCTCAGCTTTTGTGTTTTATCTCGAATTGCTGTCAAATTTTAAATGGGAGGGGCGATCGTTTTGCGATCGAACTTGGGCAATCTAGAGATAGGTGCTTCGTAAGTGCCTGGAAAACAGCGACGCTAAGGGTTGGCAATGGAAAGTATACAGAAAAAATCTGGTGAGAGTGGGGTTCGTAAGGGCGATCGAACTAAGCAGATTTTTGCGTTTGTATCGATGGCTGGTTTTGCTGGTTCTACGATTTTTGGTATGGTGAGTCTGTTCAGCAGCGGTTTGAGCAGCCAGCACCGACAAAAACCTGTAGCTGTTGCTGCTGTTTCTCAGGAGTCTCTGCTGGCGGCGCAGGAACGGGGATATGAGACGGTTTTGCAGCGGGAACCTCAGAATCAGACGGCTCTGGAGGGCTTGGCAAATGTGCGGTTGGGGATGAATAATGCTAAAGGGGCGATCGAGCCTTTGGAGCAGTTGGTGAAGTTGAATCCTGACAGAGCTGATTATCAGGCGCTGTTGGCCCAGGCGAAGGGGAAAAAGTAGGGAAAGGGCTAGTTCAGATGTATCCCTCCATTGGCTTCTCTGCCATCTCCCCCTACCATCCCAATATCTACCCAGATCATCGTTAATTATCAATTTATTTTATCTCCAGGTTTTAGCATGGCAATCTTCGTTCCGAGCCTAAAGAAAAGCGGACATTTAGATAATATTCACGTAACAGTATGCCTCGTTGGCTCTCGTAAGATCGCAGACAAAGATGACTATGGGAGTCAGGGGTGGGATATTTTTGCACCTAATCTTACGATCTATGGATTCGATGCTGATGAAGCTGCTTGTCATGAGGCTAACGCCGCTCTTGAATCTCGAAAAATAAATTGGACTGAAAAACATATTCCACTAGCTCTGGGAAATTGTGTCGGAACATCGACAATTTACATTACTAAACACCCAGGTTGCAGTTCACTATATCCTCCCAGCGATTTCTATATTGAGCGGTTTGTCGGAAATTCTCAGCTAATTGAGCTAGTTTCTACTGTGGAAGTTGAGATGACAACTTTAGATGTTTTTTGCCAATCAGAAGCAGTTAACAAGATTGATTTTATACAACTAGACATTCAGGGGGCAGAGCTTCTGGTTTTAAAAGGAGCTTCTAGTATTTTAAAAAGCAGCACTCTAGCGATTGTAACAGAAGTAGAGTTTACAGAAATATACAAGGGTCAACCTTTGTTTGGGGATGTAGATGTGTACCTGAGAGAACAAGGATTTACACTTTTTGATTTATGTAATATGCATCGTGACGGTCGCCGAATGCCTGTAGCGTCAACCGACCATTATGGAGTCTTAGTCTGGTCTGATGCTTTTTATTTTCGGGATCTGATTCGGGAAGACTTGAATACAGAATTAAAGACACCCGATCAAATACTAAAATTAGCTTGTATCGCTGATGTCATGAACTTTCCTGACTATGCTTTGGAACTTCTAGTATATTTGACCATGCAATATGGGAACGATATAAGATATAACTTGGCTGACAATATTATAGAGAGCTTAGCGCAAATTCCAGATCTAGTTAAGCTGGGACTAAGTTCATTGCCTATTATTGCTAAAATTCGAGATTACAGCAGCGGTTACAGTGCCAGATGTCTGTTAAACGAGCAAAGTAATTGGCAACAAAGAGGTAATTCATGCTTGTTTTTAGGAGACTATTCTAAAGCAGCGAGTATTTATGAGCAAGCTATAGAAGCTGAACCAAACATCAAATCCCACTATTGGCATTTGGGGTTGATGCTGCTTTTGCAAGAGCAAGAAGCCGAAGCTCTAACAGTCTGGTTCACCGGTATACTTGAGGACAATACCGAACAAATCGAAGAATGCACATCTGAACTAATAGAACTTATACAAACAGAAGCACAGCGCCGAGAACGACTCACCGACTATGCTGTTGCTCGGATACTCCGGCAACACATCCGGGAAATAGCTCCCACCGATATAAATAATCTGTTAAAGATTGTCGAACTTTCCATTAATATGAATACTTTTATAAATCAAGACCTAATATCCTTGGGAATTGTTGAGTTGTTGCGTTCGGAGTTGTACCCCGTTAATTCCGATTTACTATTACAAGTTCTTCAAAGCATTTTAAATTGTATACCCTACGAACAATCTACCCTTGAATTTGCCACAGCTTGTCAGCATTATGCCTCCGATCCTCAAGCATTTGTTAAGGTATTGATGCTAGCTAGCCCTAAAATCGCAGATAGTAAAAAGCTAGACGCTCCAACTCAGAAATATTCATATTTAGACGAAGAAACTATTATTGATAAATATTTAAACCAATTAAATATAGAAAACAAATACTGTGTGGATATAGCTGCTAGTGATGGAATAACTATGTCAAACACTTATTTTTTATACAAGCAAGGATGGGCGGGATTAGCTGTAGAATATGATAGCCAACTATTTACAAAATTAGCACTTAGGTATAGTGAATTTAAAAAAGTTAACTTAAGTAAGTGCATGGTGACACCTGAAAACGTAGTTGATCTCATGAAAACACATCAAGTCCCCGAAAAATTTAGTTTTCTCAATCTTGATATAGATGGTTATGATTATTTTGTTTTAGACCAAATACTGAGTTCATTTAGACCTTTGTTGATTTGCGTAGAAATCAATGAGAAGATCCCACCACCTCTAAAGTTTACGGTTAACTATAGCCAAAATTATGTTTGGAATAACGATCATTTTTTTGGTCAAAGTATTTCACAGTTAAATATTATATGTAAAAAGTATAATTATGCTCTGGTAGAGTTACATTATAATAATGCTTTCTTGATTCCTCAAGAAATCAGTCCAGCACCTTCACTTACACCAGAGGAAGCCTACAGAAGAGGATATCTCGAACAGCCAGACCGGAAAAATAAATTTCCGTGGAATGCTGATATAGAGCAAGTTCACAATTTATCTCCTCAAGAAGCCTTGATTTATATCACTAACTTTTTTTCTAAATATGAAGGAGAATTTACTTGCTACATATAATTTTAGTAATTAGGCATTTAATTAAATTAATTTAAAGCTTTAACTGTTCAGATGCCTAATCTCAGGAAACGCTAATCCAACAAACAAGGTAAAGACAGGCGGTAAACAATGGAAAATAACATTTCAGACTCCGATATAAATGCCTACGCAATTCTCAAAAAAGTTACTGTTCAACCCGCCAGTTATAAAAATGTTCACTGTGCTGCTACGAATAAATCGTTAAACTCGTCAGAATTTGAGATAGAAAAGGCAGAAAAATCACTGGTGAGAAATCTGGTAGATATAGGTAACATTGTTTTTGATGTAGGAGCTCATTTAGGTGACTATACTATTTTGTTTGGAGAGGTAGTTGGCAACACAGGCAAAGTCTATTCATTTGAGCCAACTTCAAGCACTTTCGAGAAGCTTCAACAGCGCATAGAGGAAGAGGGAGATCCGAATATATATCTATTTCAAAAAGCAGTTTTTTCAGAAAATAAGTCGATAGAATTTCACGAATTTCCTGGTGTGTATGCTGTTTGGAACAGTCTTGGCAAACCGCAAATGAAGTCCGTGACTAATCCGAGTGAATATGTTCAAATCGTTAAAACTGAAGTTGTTGAAGCTATTACTTTGGATTCCTTCTGCAAGCAACACAATATTACATCTATAGATTATTTAAAGCTAGATGTTGAAGGAGCTGAAAGCGATGCTCTGCAAGGATCAGTGGATTTGTTAGATGCAAAAGCAATTCGATTTATCCAGTTTGAAATATCACAAAAAATGCTGGAAGGATTGAACCGAGTTGCTCAAGATACCTTTGACATCCTCATTCAACATGGGTATGAGTGCCATCGTATCGCAGGTAATGGAGAGATTGGAGAGCAAGTAGGCAGCTCAAATTCTTTTTATGAAAATTATATTGCTTTTCCAGCGCTGCCCATTCACTTTTTTACTATTGTTCTCAACGGTGAACCATTCATAAAATATCACATAGAAGTATTCAAAAAACTACCCTTTCAATGGCATTGGCATATAATTGAAGGCGTTGCAGATTTGAAACATGATACAGCGTGGTCTTTGCGAAATGGCGGACGCATTACTGACGAAATTCACTCGAAGGGACGCAGCAATGACGGCACAGCAGAATACCTAGACGAACTAGCACAGCTATATCCAGAAAATGTCACGGTTTATCGCAAACCGGAAGGTATTTTCTGGGAAGGCAAACGTGAAATGGTTAATGCACCATTGGAAAATATTAATCACGAATGCTTGCTATGGCAAGTAGATGTGGATGAATTGTGGACTGTCGAGCAAATCTGCACAGCGCGACAGATGTTCATCTATAATCCTGAAAAAACAGCGGCTTTCTATTGGTGCTGGTATTTTGTCGGAGAGAAGCTGGTAATTAGCAGTCGCAATTGTTACGCTCAGAATCCAGCACAAGAATGGTTGCGAACTTGGAGGTTCAAACCTGGCTGTGTCTGGGTAGCTCACGAACCTCCAAGATTGGCTGAACCTTTATCCGATGGCGAATTTAGGGATGTTGCAGCAGTAAATCCTTTTGTGCATGAGGAGACAGAAACGCGGGGTTTGGTATTTCAACACTTTGCCTACGCGATCGCCAAACAGTTGCAATTTAAAGAGCAATATTATGGCTATGCAAATGCAGTTTCAGAATGGAGCGTATTGCAAGCTCAGACTAAATTTCCAGTTCGCCTGAGCCAGTATTTTTCATGGGTTCAAGATGGCACGATGGTTGATACTGCTAATTCCTGTGGTGTAACACCCATAGCGAAAAGAGAAAAAAATACTGATATCTGGGAGTTTTTGTCCCCCGATGAATACCCAAATCAAACCGCAATAACTAATTCCATAGCCACTCCAACGATCGTCATTGATGGCGTGTTTTTCCAGCTTTACAGAACAGGAATTGCTCGTGTCTGGAACTCCTTGTTAGAAGAATGGGCAAAAGATGGTTTTTCTCAACATATTATCATTCTTGACAGGGCTGGAACCGCTCCAAAAATTGCGGGAATTAGATACCTTACTATTCCAGCTTACAACTACGAGACAACCGACGCTGACCGGGAAATGCTACAGCAAGTCTGCGATCAAGAAGGTGCTGACTTATTTATCTCTACTTACTACACAACACCCCTCTCAACTCCGTCTGTATTCATGGCTTATGACATGATTCCAGAAGTATTACGGGCAAATTTGAATGAACCGATGTGGAGGGAAAAGCATCATTCTATTAGCCATGCTTCTGCATATATTTCAATTTCCGAAAATACAGCGCGGGACTTGACAAAATTTTTCCCAGACATTCCCCTAGAATCTGTAACGGTAGCTCATTGTGGAGTAGACAATCTTTTCGCGCCAGCGAGTCAAGAAGAAATTAATAGTTTTAAAACAAAGTACGGTATCTCAAAACCCTACTTTATTTCAGTCGGAGGTGGGTCTGATTATAAAAATACTATTTTGTTTTTTCAGGCTTTTGGAAAACTTGCCAGTAAACAAGGATTTGAGATTGTTTGTACAGGGACTGGAATTCTATTAGAAGGAGAGTTGAGAAATTATACTTTGGGAAGTGTTGTACATAAGCTACAACTCAGCGATGACGAATTGAGATTAGCTTATGCCGGTGCTGTAGCTCTGATTTATCCGTCAAAGTATGAAGGTTTTGGGATGCCTGTGTTAGAGGCAATGTCCTGCGGTTGTCCAGTCATCACTTGTCCCAATGCCTCTATACCTGAAGTTGCGGGGGAAGCAGCTTTATATGTGAATGATCAGGATGTTGAGGGTTTAGCCGATGCACTGTGCGAGGTACAAAAGCCGAAAATTCGCAATTCATTGATTGCGGCTGGTTTGCAACGGGCGCAAAAGTTTTCTTGGTTAAAAATGGCGCAAACTATGAGCGCTGCATTGATTAATGCGACTCTCTTACCTCTTAACCTGAGAGATATTAATTTGATCGTGTTCCCAGATTGGTTGCAACCAGAAGAGTCTTTGGGTTTAGAATTAGAGGGAGTTGTCAGGGCGATCGCAACTCATCGAGACAAAAGTAACATAACTCTTTTGGTAGACACGAACAATATTTCTTCTGATGAAGATGCTAATCTCGCTTTATCTAGCGTGGTGATGAACCTTTTAATGGAAGAAGATTTAGATGTTTCCGATGGGCCGGAAATTTCCCTGATTGGACAGTTGAGTAAAATTCAGTGGTCAGCTTTGATACCTCGACTTCACAGTCGGATTGTCTTGGAGAATGAGAACACCGAGGCGATCGCACAAGCTAAAGCCGATCGCATTTCCTCATTAGAACTAAACCGTTTTATGCATGAGACTAACTGATGAATCTAGCGAGCTTGTGCAGCAACTCGCTGCACAAACCACTTACTCGCCTCAGCACCATCAATGATTTTTGTCAATATATATCTGCCACATTTGCTCGTAAGCTTTTTCCATCTCTAGCGTGAATTGCTTGCCATTCCACAGGGGCGCAGTTTGTCGTGATTGCCGCAATTTCCAAGATATTTGCTGCCGCAAAACAGCATCTTTTCCTAAGCGAATTCCCCACTCTATATACTCTTCATCAGTCCAAGCAATCCCTTCCGAAATACCTGCATTCATCATCATCGTGTAGCTGTTGCGGGCAGAAAACTGCTCCCCCACTCTTGTCACCATTGGAATGCCCATCCAAAGAGTTTCTAGAGTAGTCGTAGCTCCGTTATAAGGATAAGTATCTAGAACAATATCAGCAATGCCTAAGTTAGCTCGGTGAACCTCCTCTGAAGGCGCACTTGGCAAAAATCGCAGGCGATCGCGGCTCACACCCTCTGCTTCAGCAGTTTCTATAAAGAAATTATCGAGAAATTCTCGTTCTCCATAAGCTTTCATCAAGAAATAGCTATTCGGGACTTCTTTAAGAATTTTCATTTGCAGCATCGCCGTGTGGGGATGATACTTGACACCCCTCTGAACACCGAAATATACGACTGCATCGCTCGGCATATCCAGATGATCGCGGCGCAGTGCAGGTACGCCAACTTCAAAACCATCTACAGCTATATAAGTTTGAGGCAATCGCCAGATTTTTTCTGCATAGTAATCCTGAGCCGATTCCGGCAAAACATAGGGATCGGCAATATAGTAATCGATCGTTGGCATTGCCGATGCGTCCCATCCCAACCACGTCACCTGAATTGGTGCAGGCTTTGTGGATAATATCCCGCAGGCCGTACTGAGCGTGATACTGTCAAGATCGATTAAAATGTCAATTTCATCCAGAGAAATTTGCTCAGCTATTTCCATCCCCCCAAGCCCCGTCTTATAGGCTTTATCAACATGATTAACGTACCATCCCTGTAAGGAGTCAACAACCTCGGTACAGCCGAGCAAATAGGCATAAATTTGAAATCGATCGCGATCGTGATGTTGAAAAATCCATCGCGCCAGCCAACCTACTGAATGCCGCCTTAAACAATGAGACAAGTATCCTATTTTCAAAGGTTTACTTGAGGTCTTCAATCTAGGATGCGAAGATAGTCTGTGGCGGTAGCGATCTATTACCTCCTTGGCATCTACTTCAATATTAGCTTGGCAAACCTGAGCTAGCTGAGTGCGATATTTGTTATTAGTTTGCGGATCGTCCCGAAAGTAGTTTAAAAAAAAGGTTGTGTTGTATAAGCCTAAAACATTACGGTCAGAACCTAAGTCTGTTGGCTGCTCTTTGTAAAGCGACTCTAGCAGTTCTTCCTGTATTTGGATGTGCGAAGTGATTTCATCCCAATATCCACAGATTCCCGCATTCATTGTCGCGCGCAGAATCAGGTGATTGTCATAAATTTTATCTATTAATCGCCGCTCAGGGAGGGAATAACACAATTTAGCAGCTTCTATAGCTTTAGTGTGTTCGCCCAAATCTGTATAAAATGTTGCCAAACATCGGAGCAATTCTGGATGCTTGGGAACCGCGCGTAAACCCAAATCAGTAAAGCAAATTGACAACTTCTGTCGTCTGTGGGTGTAAGTTATTTCATAAATTATCGGTAGCAAAAAATCAACAAAAGCTGAAGAGTTAGGTATATAAGACAAACAAGTTTCTGTCAATTCCAATGATGAGGGATGCAAAGGCAAATAATTTAAAACCTTTTTCAGCATTTGTACTAATAGAGCTAAATCTAGTTCTACAGGTGGCTCTGTCTGTAGCAGATCTATCACTCCCAACTCTGTCAGTTCTTCTCCTGTATAAGTCTCAATCTGAATATATAGTTCTATAAGATGCAATAGATTATTAATATCGGTTGGGCTAATTTCCCGTATGTGTTGCCGAATCGCCCAAGCCACAGAGTAGTCTTCGAGAGTCTGCCGCCGCTCTGATTCAGTTTCCAGCACCTCGATTAATTCGGCTGTCCACTGCTCAACTTGTTCTTCATCCCCTTCGGCCATTGCCAGCAGCCAAGTTGTCTGTGCTTCTGCCTCTTGTTCCTGCAACAATAACATCAGCCCTAAATGCCAGTAGTGGGAGTGGATGTGAGGTTCGGCGACAATCGCTTGTTCGTACAAGCTCACAGCTTGAGTGTAGTTCCCTTTGCTCAGACATTGAACGGCTTGCTGCTGCCAATTCACTGCATCAATCGGTAAAGACTCTGAAATCATAAGCTAATTAAAACAACTATCTATTCTGTATTATCTTATTCATAACTGAAGAGAAAGAACAATCTAGCCAGAGCCATTGCCCTAGTTATCAAATGAGATTCTTCTGCCTGAAGCCTAACTAAACTAAAATAGGTAGCGCTATGTGCGCTACCCCTTTTTCAACACTTAAGCTAGACTGACAAGCTACAATTCCTGCCACAATCTCTCTCTTATTACTTGGTAACGGTACTCCAGGCACCGGCGCAGTCTGTCGCGGCGAAGATTGCCGTGCCACCAACAGCTTCGCAAAGGGATGTCTGAGTAGTCTTTGCCTCGCCACTTTGAACTAGAACTACAACACCTCCATATGCTCTCAGAGAGGTAGTATTAGTAGGAACGGCATTAGAATTTGCCTGATCGCCAGCAGTAGATTGGATTCCATACGTGTAGTTAGTGGTTTGAGTTTTGAGACCTAAACCCAAGTCCGAAATCACAGTTGTAAACTTGCCACTCTCAGCATAGAAAGCCTGCTGACCCTTGTTGATCGAGGCGATATACTGTTTGGCTTCTGATTGCTTGGCCTTGTTTGCTTGGTTGAGGAACGCGGGCAAAGCGATCGCAGACAAAATACCGATAATGATGATAACAACCAGCAGTTCAATCAGGGTGAAACCTTGATCCTGTCTTCTTTTGTTGATATGTTGCAGGAACTTGGCTTTAAATTCAGTCTTCATAATTTGTTTCTCCTTGAGGGGGTGGGATGCTCGTTTCTAACTCTTATCTGTAACTTACCCAATTTCCCCGGCTTTGCTATCATCCCGTCCATTTTTTTTTTGATGTTTGGTGGCTAACGCTCCAAAAGCACCTACAGAAAGACTTCTAGGCTAGTCAACAGTTCCTTGACTTCATCAAAGGCTGTCTCCTGGGCTGCGGGTTCTAGATTAACAGCAGCCTCGGCTCGACTCTGCAACCACTTTTCCGCTAGCGACACCGCAGACTGCGGCCCATCCCACAGAGGTAACAAGCAAGCAGCAATTTTACTGTCGATCGCCACCGGTGCTAAAGTTGGCACAATAATATAACGACTAATCTCAAACGGCGTCTCGCTGGCAATGCAATTACTCAAATCTTCCCTCGCCTGAGAAGTCCTGAGTTGAGGATGCAAATGCACCCGCGCCGACTGCCAGTCAGCCTCCGTCCATTCCGCAACAGGGACAAAAGCCTCAGTGCCGGGATTGCCGCACCAGAAATCAAACAGGCGGTGCTGGGGATGCAACAGTTCAAACAAATGCAGCCTCTCTTCCACAGAAGCTTCTGGCAGACTCATCGCCAAAAACGCGGGTAAATCATCTGGATCTTTAAACAAATCCATCAACTCCCAGCGGCGCCAAGCTAGCATACTGATAAACTCTAGATCGGAGGCTCTCAAAAGTGCAAACAGTTCAGGTACGCTACAGCCTTTGTCACCGAGTAATAGATAGTTTGACAGAATCCACGTCTCATTGTTGGCGCGATCAGAATTCCAACTAACTGCTTTGAGCCATATTTCATCTTGCAGCGCGTCCATAGTCTCCCGGACTATTTCAATCTCCAACTCGCCAGGAGTTCCATTCATCAATCCCATTGTTTTGAAAGCAGCTTGAGCGCGAAATACTCCCGCCCTACCAATGGAACTGTGCAGGTTTGTCCGAATAATGCCATCGGGTTTGAGAACCGATTTCATCGCCTGCAATCCTGCAACAGCGTCGGGCAATAAATAAAGCACTTCGTCTGCATTAATGTAGTCGAACTGCAAACCTAAACTGGGTAAATCTTCTATTTTCATCGCATGAAATTCGGCATTCTCAAATCCGTGATATTCCAAGCGGTGGCGGGCTAATTTAACAGATTCTTCTGACAAATCAATTCCCACAATTTTAGCCCCCGGATTAGCGACAGCCAAAATTAACGATTTGTAGCCGCTACCGCATCCCGCATCCAGAATAAGTTTGCCTTCTGTATTGATAACTTTCCGATTGCGGAAGTAGTAAGCAGTTACGAGGTTGTGCAGGTAAAGCGACTCATACTCAGACTCAGGAGATTTTTCGAGGGGAATTCTGGGAAAAGGGGCATAGTCAAATTGCTGGCGAATTTGCTCTATTAAATCTGATTCTTGATTTTCCATTATGAATTACTCTTGATGTGGTTAAATTATGTTGGGGTGCTTCGTATTATAAAACAATACGGTTCAGTTAAGCCTGATCCCCCCTAACCCCAGGGCGAACGCATCTAAATTTTATGTTAGCAGAACCTGGTATATTGGAGAATGATTATTGAGTGCCTACCAAATA
>NZ_JAUBVR010000173.1:0-2021 GCF_036705955.1 Microcoleus sp. A6-C6
TATCCTTTCTCTTCGCTGTGCTTATCTCAACGGTCAACTTTCAATTTGATGTATTTGCCAAAGTGAGATGCACCCAGTAAATGACTCTGTAATCTCCAATTCCGTAGCGATAGTACCCTGCAAAATCTCCTTTAAGGGCTTTAATGTTAGGGTGTAACCTGGGAGTTTGTTCTAACTGCTCCAAACATCGGGCATTTTTTTTGGCTAGGTTTTTGTCAGCATTGACATAAACCTTTTGAGCATCAGGATGGAGGCGATCTGCATACATCGGAACGCAGAGTTCTCCAGTTTGCGTAATCAGTTTTAGGAGTTGCTTGATTTTGCTTAACTCGCTCTAGCAATCCAGAAATTGCCAAAAGTTCTTGAGTTGCAGCTTCGCTTTCAGCATTTGCTAAGTAAGCGGCAAAATCAGTAAGTACCTGTAATCGTTCCGGTGATAGTTGCTTGAGTAAGTCGTTAAGCTGGCGGTGTAACTCTGTCACAGATATCAAGTCTGCTGAAGAGCGATCGTTCATTTGGGAATTATCCGTGCTTTCTTGCTAATTTTACCGCAGAGAATTTTTGTTTGTCAATTGGGTATCGATCGGCGTTAGGGATGGTTTTTATTTTGAGCAGCTTGTAGCACTTTTAGCAGGGATTGTGATGATATTTTGTACGTCAAAACTCCCGATCGACAGACATAGCGAAAACCAATGCGGACAATCCAGATTTGAGCATCTGGATGATGCACTTCGAGGCGATCACAAGCAGCGATTTCACTTGAGTCAATTTTAAAAGCTGCTGTCTCAATGCGGACTTGAGATTCATAAATCTCATCGCCCGCCTTTGCAAATTCTTCTTTGCTGTAGCGGGGTTGACGGACTATCATCGGTTTGACATCGTTTCAACGGTTGCTCTTTAATTTTAACCTGGGCGATCGCACTTTTCATTCAGCCTTCTCAATCTTTCTCTATCAATAGTTCGGACAGTTTTTTAACTTCTCTGTAAGCCTTACGGAGCAAGCCCTGCCATTTTTAACACATTTTAGGAAACTTAGCGCTGGACTTAAACTAAAGAAAAAATAGTCCACCGTATTGGCTTATAGAGTGACACGATTCTGTTTCATGCTCGTTTAGTCGATAATCAAGTTGTAATTGAAGAGGATAATTTCGAGGAAGGTCTAAGCCAAGCGCTGATTGAAGCCGGTATAAAAGCAGAGTATATCGTGACTAGCACTTCCCATGAGAGTAGCCAGATATTGTGTAAAAATGTCGAATTTTGATCTATCTCCCATATCACAGGATCGTATTTAATTTACAAACGCCAAATTTCATGATAGGCTTTATGAGCCATTGATTTACCTCGGTCTTTAATTTCTTTCTCAGTCCATTTAGAAGCACTGGATAAACAAGAATCAAGCGGATATTTTATATCTTTTAAATATTCTATTTTTTTCCCAAAATCATTATCTTTTAATTTTTCAGCATTGGTTGTTTTATCTACTAATATCAAATTTCCTATATTGCCAACTATTGCTTCGTCTCCCTTCGATTGTGGCAATATATGTTCAATACTGGCAGAATTATAATCCACGGGTAGTGCGTTAATATTTTCACCCATAAATTTTTCTAATATATATTGGATAATCTTTTTATCTCTCTGTTTGTTTTTTGTATATATTAAATCCATAAAATTTACTTCAAATTCATCAAAACCAGGCAGTTTTTCTTTGAGTTTTCTCAATATTCCTGTATTAACAATTGACTGAATCGTATCTTCGTTATCAGTGCTAGAAAGTTCCTGAGCCAATTTGGAATAAAGTGGTGCAATTGAGCCGGAAGATCTTTGAGAAGTGATTGCATTAAAAATAAAATGAAAAGATTCAATTTTCCATAAAATTTTACCTAATGCTCTTAGGGAGATCTTCTTTTCTCGGTATGCCCTAATAAGAGATAAAATCATTGAATGTAAGGATTCAGGTCTAAGATTGGGGAATTAAAGAAGGCATAAATAAGTCACAAAAATGGGCAGATATAGCATCA
>NZ_JAUBVR010000098.1:0-17466 GCF_036705955.1 Microcoleus sp. A6-C6
TGGCTTTTCGCTCATCTGACTACATTACCATATTTTTCGGCTCTCAATCAACTATTTTTTACCTGAATCCTTACCAAACAACAAGCCACAAAAATCGCCTTCAACGAAAACCTCAAAAACCTCTCTAATGCCAGCTACATCCACTTTTCCTGTCACGGAGTCTTCAACTTTGACTATCCGCTGCTGTCCCTTCTAGCCCTAGCCGATTGTTTAGAATCAACCTCAGAAATTAACCCCCCCCAACCCCCCCTTGCTAAGGGGGGGCTTCAAGAGGATAGGCCCGAATCGCCCGAAACTCCCCGCTATGTGACAATGCGAAGCGGGCGAAAAGCCATCCCGGAAAAATGCCTAACTTTGCGAGAAATCTTTGCCGATTTAGAGTTAAGTAATTGCAATCTCGTGACACTCTCCGCCTGCGAAACCGGGTTAACCAGTTCAACAGAAATGACTGATGAGTACATTGGTTTACCCAGCGGATTCTTGTATGCTGGGAGTCTGAGTGTTGTGAGCACGTTATGGTCTGTCGATGATTTTGCGACGGCGATTTTGATGATAAAATTTTATCAGGAATTGCTACCGAAAGTTTCAGTAGCCGTCGCTTTGAACGCCGCCCAAAACTGGATGCGCGCCGTCAGCAAGGAGGATTTTAGAGTTTGGGTTAAATCCTTAAATTTAGATAAAAAATTGGGGCAAAGTGTGGAACTGTGGTTAGCATTATCCCCAGAGGAACAGCCGTTTAGCCATCCCAAGTATTGGGCGGCATTTTGTGCTACTGGATATTAGGGGAAGACTTTTTGGGTATCTGCGATGGGTGGGGGCGGGTTTTCGATTTCTGCGATTTGATGATATAAATTTCGGCGAACCCGCCCCTACAAATCTTGGTGTTTTAGATGTATAATTGTATTACCAAATGCCGTAGGGGCGGGTTCACCAACAATCGAAGATTCCCACAAACAATTTACATAAACCCGCCCCCACCCAACCAACCAACCCTGACATTTTATTAACGGAGAATTGTTTTATGGAACCCGAAAAAGTTATCATTGTTTTCTTCAAATGGCTGCGCGAAAATCCGAATATTTTTATGCCGACAGCATGGCAAGATTTACCCAAACTAGAGACAGAAATAGCAGAATCAGCCGATGATGAATTATTTCCGATTGCGATGACTATCAGTAAGTGGTGCGCCAATCATGGATTGGGAGAAACTTTAAGAGAAGATGTAGCCAAAAATAAAAAAGATATCGACGATGGAGGCGAACCCACCCCAACTACAATGCAGCCGCTAACCAATATCACTCAAGTTTTGCGTCAAAGCATTGAAGATAGCTACAAAAAACTTCAAAAAGAACTCGATGCAGAGAATCAATCAAATACAGACAATGACTCAAAATAGTAAAATCTATGCCCCCAACGTCTATCTATTTGCCTATCACCTCTGCAAACCCCTAGAAACAGAGTCGATTTCCCCTGAAGAATTCGCCAAACTCTGGGAAAAGTGCAACGAGATATTGCAAACTAAATTAGCAGTGGGTAAAGCATTCAACGGTAGCTATTTACCCAAAAAAGATGAACCTGTCGGATGGCGAGTTGAACTAATTAATAAACAAGTTGTCGGCAATCGAAATTCTCTCGCTTTTGCTAAGAATATTTCCCATGACAACCAGGAAATAAATCTCAAAGGTTTTGCCCAACCGCTGCGGATTGATGACAGCTATGCCTTGGGTTTACAAATTCGCGTTCCCGAAAAAGTTGACGGCAATAAAACGCCCGCTGTCGATGTTAGCATCTTCAAGGAATTTAATCCCGATAACTGCTTGCTGCCGGATTTTGTGCAAAGCTATTTCGGTCAAACTCTGCTGATTACGGCTTGGCTGAGTGTAGAACAAAACCAGGCGGCGCGGGAAGATTCGCAGTTTCTGAAAAAATTAGCCCAACAGTGTTTAGAAAAATTCATTTCCGGTGACAATCTGCCGAGTTTTTACCGTCAAGGCGAGTTATTCGGCAGCCCGATTTTAGAATACGGCAACCCCAGTCGGCCAGATACTGAATGCCACATTATAGTCTGGTTTTTCAACAGTTCTGCAACTGATGAAATCTGGGATGAGACGCGGTACAGCGATTTTGTCGAGTTGTTTCTGTACCGGAATAAGATTATTCGCGCTTATCACGATACCCGCAAAACTTACTTGGTAACTCGCGAGGAATACAAACACATTGAACTTAATATCGACGCGACTTTTAAGTATTTGCAGCGAGATCAAGCTCAGCAGAGGCAATTGAAAGGTGCGGGTTTAAAACAAGAGGAACTAGAACATCTGGAACGTCAGACAATCGAGATGCCGCCCCGCGCTGTGAATTATGCGCGGTTGCTGATGGACTTGGAATTTCGGCAAAATACGATCGCAATTAATGCCAAAAATTACCAAGATAAATTAAATCAAATAAGTCTTGACTTAAAATCAAGCAAGAAGTACAATGAAAGTGATTGCGATTTAAGCTTTTTAGAATTATTCAGCAAAGAAAGTTGCCCGCAGTTTGAAGAACAAATCAAAGCCGACTTAGGCTACTTCAAACACGGCACAGGCTTGCTAGACAAAGCAATGGAAGCAATTCGAGGAGTTGTCGCCATTGAAGAAGCTTATCGGGATGCAAAATTAGAAGTCACGATTCAAGCTGTCGGGTTTGGTTTGGGAGTCGCCGGAGTAGTGGCTGGCAGTTCTCCTTATTTGATCAAACAAGACCCTCCGAATCAGGTGATTGCTTTGCCTTTCCTGAAGGTGGGAATCAATTCTTTTGCGTTGGTTTTGTTGATTAGTATCGGCGCGGGGGTTGTGGTTTGGTCTTTGGTTATGTTGGGGGCAAATTCTAAGAATCTATTAGGTAAGTTGAAGAATCTACTAGGTAAAAATAAGCAGTTACCGCCGGAATAATCAAGGTTACGGGCGGGGAAATCACCCGCCCAGAAAAAGATTGAGCTTAATATTGAGGGACAGACGAATCTACTTCTTGACTCCAAGCAGTAATCTCGCCTTTAACATTAATCTCCTCAATTCCCGCTTCCTTCAAAATGCCCAAGGCTTTCGGAGAACGCATTCCCATTTTGCAGCAATCAAGCGGTGCCTGTGCAATAATTCCTTGACTTTGGCAACACCTTCGTAGTGTTTAATATCCGGCAAATAAACCAAAACCGACCCAGGAATTTGCTGATGTATTTGGAATTTAGGTAGGCAAAATACGATCGCCATTCATGCCAAAACTTACCAAGATAAATCAAATAAGTCTTGACATCAAAGCTGGAAAGCGGTATAATTATATTGATTGTAATTTAAGCTTGATCAAATTATTAAGCAAAAAAACATCGCCATAGTTTCCAGCGCAAATCTAAGCAGACTTATGCCACTTCAAACACGGTGCCGGCCTGCTAGACAAAGCAATGGAAGCAATTCGAGCTATTGTGGCGATCGAAGAAGTCTACCGGGATGCGAAACTAGAGGTAAAAATTCAAGCTGTGGGCTTTGGCTTGGGCGTGGCGAAAGTGGTGGTTGGAAGTGATCCTTATTTAATCAAACAAGACTCGCCGATGAAATGCAGTACAGATGATCGGGAATTAAAACTATTCGGGGTTCACTGCAAATCATCACAGCAATCATTTCGCCGCAATAAATCTCAACTTCTTTTAGGGATTGAAACAAAATCGAGTAGGAAGCGGCAAAATACAAATTAAGCCGCAATTAATCTCCATCCCATCTTCACTTGAGATGACAGTGACAATTCGGCTTGGCAATCAAAGACTCAACCAAAGCATTCAATGCAACCGCCGCCAATAAGCCACCGCCAAAAGTCCCCACAGTCGTAATATAAGGAATGCCCGATCGCACTAACCGACGTTTCGCCACCGGAGAATGACTAAAACCGATCGGCATTCCAATCACCAAAGCCGGTTGCAGTTGCCCATTTGCGATCGCCTCACAAACCGCCATCAGCACAGATGGCGCATATCCTACTACCAATATACATCCTTTTTCCAATTTCAACAACTTTTCAAACCACTCACGCTCATGCCAGAATTCCTGTTCCGCTTCCGCCGCAGCATTGATGTGCGGATCGTCAATTAAAGTTGCAATACTTGTTCCTAAATGTGCCAATCTTGTGTTATCCAAAGCCGCAAACACAGGCGGCACGTCAGCCACAATTTGACATTTATTTTTCAAAGCTTCCCGCGCCGATTTAATCGCCGTTTCGCTCAACTTCACAAATGGCAGCAGCGAACAATCACCGCTGGCTAACACCAGTTTAGAAAGCAAGTCTACCTCAATTTCCGAGCGATCGGACAAATCCGGCAACAAATGCTGCAACGACTCCCCAAACGCCTCCGGGTGAGAGTGCGCCACCGCATCCCAACTATCCCAAACTTGTTCCAACTCTTCCAATCCCCCCTCATTTTCCGCCTGTAACAGCCTCATTTGCGCGAGTGCGCCCGCTTGCACCGCTTGACACGAAAGATCCCGTCCCAGCAATCCTTCCAGTGCTAAAGCCGTTTGTCGGAGGCGAACAATCTGTTGCGTGACAGACAAATATTGCTGTTGTAGCGCCCCCATCAGCGCGTCAGGGGAAGCATCCGCGTCAGTTTCCAAGAGTTTGCGGATGTGGGAAAGCTGAAAGCCTTGCTGTTTGAGTGCGACAATTTTTTGCAGTCTTTGTACGTCGCTGCGGGTGTAAAGTCTGTAGTTAGAAGTCGATCGCACGGCCGGAGAAAGTAGCCCCAAAGCGTGATAATGCCGCACCATCCGAGGCGTAATTGTGCCTTTTACCGCTTCAGTAAGTTGTTTAATTGTCAGGTATTGTTGCATTGGTTGAGAGAAGAAACTGGGTGATTAAGACTCGGCGGTTGGAAACCGCGTCTACACAGACGAAACCTGCCTTCGCAGGTTGAAAGAATCATGTATCCCAGTCCGCGGAGGCGGACTTTGTTTGTGTAGCCGCGGTTTCTAACCGCCGGGGCTTCCGTTTATTTGTGTGCCCGCAAACTCTACGGTTTCTAACCGCCGGGGCCTCCGTTTATTTGTGTGCCCGCAAACTCTACGGTTTCTAACCGCCGGGGCCTCCGTTTGTTTGTGTGCCCGCAAACTCTACGGTTTCTAACCGCCGGGGCCTCCGTTTGTTTGCATAGTTATTGATGAGTTTTGTAATTTATTTTGGTTTCACTCTTGACATTAACACTAATGTCAAGGTTTACGATGCAGGAGTCATTCTACCAAGTCAAATTTTCCCATGACTCCCAATTCCCTCCCCACCTCGCGCCTCTCGCGCCTCGCCGAAGAACACCCAGATGCTTTAACTGCCGCCCTGTGCGGAATTCTGGTAATTTTGGGTTCGATCGCCCTACAAGTCGGTTGGCTGGGCTTAGCGGTGTTAATATTGCCCGCTGCTTATGTGATCGGCGGCTATTCTAGCACCCGCGAAGGCTTAACTACGCTTTTTCAAGAACATGAATTAGATGTAGATTTGTTGATGATTGTTGCTGCTTTAGGTGCGGCTGGTTTGGGGCTGTGGCGGCAAGAATATCATTTAATTGTTGACGGTGCGGTGCTAATTTTAATTTTTGCAATTAGTGGCGCGCTGGAAGGTTATGCTATGCAGCGGACTGAACGCAGTATTCGCAGTTTGATGAGTTTGACGGCGGATAGTGCGCGGGTGATAATGTACGATGGGGAACGGTTGGTGGCGATCGACAAATTGGCAATTGGCGATCGGCTTTTAGTCAAGCCCGGAGAAATTATTCCCACAGATGCGATAATTATCGAAGGCTACAGCAATCTCAATCAAGCCTCGATTACAGGCGAATCGATGCCAGTCGAAAAAACCGCGGGCGATGAAGTTTATGCTGGCACAATTAACGGTGTCGGCGCGCTACAATTGGAAGTTCACAAAACTCCCGAAAGCAGTTTGATTCAGCGAGTGATTCGGCTGGTACAACAAGCACAAACAGAAGCGCCGCCTTCTCAGCAGTTTGTGGAAAAGTTCGAGCGCGGTTATGCTAAATTAATTGTCGGTTTAGGCTTGCTGCTGGCAATTTTGCCGCCCTTTGTTTTAGGCTGGAATTGGGAAGATACCATCTATCGGGCGCTGATTTTCCTAGTAGTCGCATCCCCCTGCGCGCTGATGGCTTCGATTATGCCGGCGCTGCTTTCGGGTATGGCTAACGGGGCGAAACAGGGGATTTTGTTTAAAAGCGGCGCGCAATTGGAGATAATTGGTAAAGTTCGGGCGATCGCCTTTGACAAAACCGGAACTCTCACCACGGGAAAACCTGAAGTTGTCAAAATTGTACCAGCAGCCGGATATACTGAAACAGAAGTTCTGCAATTGGCTGCATCCCTCGAAACTCATTCCGAACACGCGATCGCCCAAGCAATTGTCCAAGCCGCCCAGCAGCAAAAGTTACAATTGTCAAGCGCGATCGACGTACAAGCAAAAATCGGTCAAGGAATAGTCGGCAAAGTTGACAATCAAACGATTACCATTGGTAAAGCCGATTTTGTACAAGCAACTTCGGAGTTGACTCACATCAGCCATCAATTGCAAGCAGAGGGAAAAACAGTTGTTTGGGTAGCAAAGGGCGATGAACTTTTAGGAATCATTGCAGTAGCAGATACAGTCCGCCCCGAAGCAGCAGCCACAGTAAAACGCTTGCAAAATTTAGGCGTAGAACATATCATAATGCTGACAGGCGACAACGAGCAAACCGCTCAATATATCGCCCGCCAATTAGGAATCAATGAAGTGTACGCCGAACTTTTACCAGAAGACAAAGTGCACCTAATTAAAAAGCTGCAAACCCAGCATCAAACCGTCGCAATGGTAGGAGACGGCATCAATGATGCACCAGCCCTCGCCCAAGCTTCCGTCGGCATTGCGATGGGAATTTCCGGTAGCGATGTCGCTTTAGAAACTGCTGACATCGTATTAATGGCGGATAAATTAGAGCAACTAGGTAAAGCAATTAGTTTGGGCCGCCGCGCTCAAAATGTTGTGAAGCAAAACATTGTTTTTGCACTAAGCTGTATTATACTATTGTTGGCTGCTAATTTTTTAGGAAGTATCACAATGCCGATCGGCGTTATCGGCCATGAAGGGTCTACAGTTTTGGTAACATTGAGCGGTTTGCGACTGCTGAGACATTAATTAGATTGCTCGTTACCAGACGAATTTGTAGGGGCGGGTTCACCAACAATTCCCGATAAAAATCAACAATCTCATAAACCCGCCCTCCCCACAAACAATCAAAATGTACTTTTCCACCGACGAATTTGTAGGGGCGGGTTCACCAACAATTTATGATAAAAAGCAACAATCTCAAAAACCCGCCCTCCCCACAAACAATCAAAATGTACGATAAATTTATTGGTAAAATGTTCATGTAAATAATGGCGGGGATGGGGCGGGTTTATGAAATTGTTTGTGGGTTTCATAGATGGTTGGTGAACCCGCCCCTACTTTTATCACTCAGTTTCCCGATTTAATTCACTCAGAGATGCCATAATATTTTGAGCGATTTTCAAAGCAATTTTAACATCGCTTGATAATGTAAATACCCTATCTTCATAATCAGCCTTATTCCTGAACAGCCTTAATCTGCTTAAATTCTCCCCTATTTTGATCATTCTTTTAGCTTTTGATTTATGGAAAATGAATTCTTTAGCGACATATTGATGTTCATTAATATCAGAATTTTTGCGAGAAAGTCTAGAGTCTTGTTCAACATCCCGCAAGTAATTTCTAGCTAGGCAGAATACTGCATAGTATGCTCGACTTATTGCCGATCGCAATTTTGCCTCATTATTATCAGAATCGCCAGAGATTGCCGCCAATTCTTGCGCTAAATTCAAATATTCAGACCAATCAAATCTCATTTGACTCAAATTCCAAACTAATATGCAATTTACTATTGGCAACAGTAGTTATCTTATCCAGCCACCAAGTATCATCAAGAATCATCAATTTATCAAAAGCTTCATCGACTTCTAGTTGAGTATAGATCGTAATCCAGAGCGATCGCCAATTGGCAATTTCTGGATCGGTTTTCACTTCTAAGGCTAATCTTTCGCTAGGAAATAGTTCTCTAACTTTAGAATGAGCTTCTAAAATCAAAAGTGCGATCGCTTCTTGTTCGATAATGATTTTAAAACTTTCTACGGGGTTTTCAACGGCGTACAGGCTTTTGATTTGATTAAATGATGCAATTAAATTGTCAAAGGCTGTAGCTATTTCAGAGGGACTCTCCGCTTCTCCTTGTGGCTGAGGAAAGGAAGGGCTTAAGTTTCCAGCATCAGTGCTGTAAATGCTGTCACTTGTCGGCTGGTAGCGTTTATCTTTTGATTTTGCTTGGTACTGTTCTTTTAAGTCGAGGCGTTCTCTTGTATAAATTTCGTCGATAACAGTGTTTTGTTTGGCTAATTTTTCAAAAGCCAATATCGCAGAACTTATAATACTATCTTCCAACTCGCCAAGTTCAATAGATGAATCTAGTTGAGCTAAAGTAGCCCCGATCGCTTGTAGCCGAATAATATCTGTTGCTTTCATAATAGTCGATGGTTGGGAAGTTAGGGATTAACTTTACCAGTAATCGTGAAACCTGCCCAGTAATAGAGATCGGCATAAGGAGGTTCCTGAGACACCATTTTAGCATCATTTCTGCGGATTAGGTTAGCTTCGTCTCTCAAATCTTGACTGCAAGCGGAATTATCTTTCGTTATTTCAGACAATTCGAGATACCAGTCGGATAGTTCGCTGTAAGTAATAGTTCGGAGCCATTTTTGCGTTTCTTTGAGGGCTAGTGCCGGATGTAACTTATTTGGGCAACGCTGTTCGTTCATAATTTCATAGAATCGAATCATCATTAAGGCGGTAGAAATCTCATCAACTATCCAGAGAGTGCTGAGGGCATAAACAGCACCCGCCGCTAAAAAGCTGCTGGCTAAACCGACAAATTCATCTATCAGTTCTTCTTTTCCTGTTATCCCTGTTTCACAAGCGGAAAGGCAGACTAGATAATAGCTTTTTAAATCGAATTTGGCGATTTCTTGTGAAGTTAGGGGCTGTTTGTTTTTCAGGATTAACGCTGACTGGGACGGCTGTTTTGTGTTGTGGTAGGCGTGACCTGTAAAATGGAATATGTCAGCAGCTTGTTGCAGAGCTTCTTTAAGATTGTTTTTGGTAGCTTGTGAACTGGAGATGGTATTGCAGTTAAGGTGAAAATTCGCGATCGCGGGCGCTTCTATTTCAGCAAAAAGTAATGGATCGGGGCTTTCTACTAACAGCAGAGACATTGAAGGTGAGGGTTTTCTGTCTAGTCTGTCTATCCCAACTTGGATGCTGGGCAGATAGGTGATAGTGAAAAGATGATCGGAGAATAAAATGTGCAGCGGCAACAGGTGCAAGTCGCGGTGGGGAATTAAGATTAAGTGTTGGATATTGGTGAGGTGGGTGCAAATTTCGGGGATTTTGAGGATGTCAGCGAGTTTTTGCAATTGCGCTGTCATTGATTGCCGCCAGGAATGGGATTCTTTGTTTTGTTCTTTGCTAGTTTTGCTGTAATCTTGATAGTTGGTTTTCCAGTCTTTTAGCCATTTTTCTAAAGTCGGATTTTTGGAATTTGGGAATAAGTCGGTGACTGGTGTAGAGATTGTTTGAAAGTTGTCTGGGGTAACGATAAAAGCTATCAGGGAAACTGGGCTGATATGCCAGTAAATTATCGCTGTGGCGGTGTTGTTTGCCAGCAAGTCTCGGATTTGCAGATAAGTCGGGCTATCGGTGCGGTTGGGCGAACCTGGGCGCATCCATTGCAGGCAAAAGTTTTTCCTGGCTTCGGCTTTTTCTAGTGCATTTATCTTCTTGCCAAACTCGACGAGGGTATCGACTTCTAACTGGTAAAGTCCGGCAAATTTGCGCTGGAGTCGCAGCTTGTCTTCGGGGTGAGTTTGATTGTCTAAAAGTAAATTTTCTAAGACGGTAGTAGCTTCGGTAAGGTACTCGCTGGTTTTGGGATCTTCCAAGCTGCTGCAGACGGTAATTAAGCGTTGCATTACTTCTAAATAAGTTTCTGGAATCAGGGGCAATTTCAATAATTCGCGGGCTTGTTCGTAGCTGGCTTTGGCTTTGTGGAAAAATTCAAAATATGTGGCTGTTTCTTTGCCGTATTGGTAGTGTGCATCGCCTTTGTGGTCGTACAATTTGCCACAAGCGAGGCGATAGTCGCGGTTGCTGAGCTGATATTTCTCTAAGCCTTCATCCCAGTTTTGAATGGCTTCAATATAGCGGCCTGAGTTGAAAAATGCCCAACCTCGATTTGCCCAAGCCCTCCAGTATTGATTACCTGTAATTTCTAAGGCTTTCTCGTAGGCTGCGAGCGCCTCTCTGTTGCGCCCCAAACCTCTTAGGGCATTGCCCAGCCCGTTCCAGGCATTGTGGAATTTAGGGGAAATTTCTAAGGCTTTCTCGTAGGCTGCGAGCGCTTCACTGTTGCAGCCCAAATCATTTAATTTACTGCCCAGACCGCTCCAGGCAATGTGAAATTCGGGGTCAATTTCTAAGGCTTTCTCGTAGGCTGCGATCGCCTCACTGTAGTGGCCCAAATCTCCTAGGGCATTACCCAGTCCGTTCAAGGCAAAGTCAAATTTGGGGTTAATTTCTAAGGCTTGGTTGAAGGCTGCGATCGCCTCAATGTAGTGGCCCAAATCATTTAAGGCACTCCCTAGGTTGTTCCAGGCAAAGTCTATTTTGGGGTTAATTTTTAAAACTTGTTTGAAGGATGCGATCGCCCCTTCTAAATTTCCCGAATCAAGATGTTCTAGTCCTTGGTAAAATAATTCTATAGCCTCTTGACTGACTTCTTTTGCTGTAGATTTTGACTGCGAGATTGAATCGCGTTGATTAGCATCCGATGAATTATCTGTAGAATAAACACTCAAACCCTCTCCATCCAATAATCGAGTAACAATATTTTCACGTATCTCCGATCGCCCTTCCGCATCCTTCCGATTCAAACTCTCCCCAGCCAACAATTGCCTACCAATCTTCCCAGCAACCTCACTGATTCTCCCACAATTTGCCGCACCCAGCCGCACCATGCGCCTACCCAATTCTAAATTCGTTTCCGGGGATACCAGCAACCTTTCTCCAAATTCTTGCAGCCAATTTTCCCACTCAGCATCTTTGATATTGCTGGCGATTAAAAAGCCTTGAATTGTGCCGCGACTCCAGCCTTGTTCAACTCCCTCTAACAACTCCATGAATTTCTGTTCGTATTCCCCAAAAGAGCGAATCGGAGTTGGCCGTGGCGGTATTGGTGGTTTGGGTTGCGGGAAAATTTTCCGCCACAGGTTGAGGATTGTTTGCCAAATTTTTCGGATCATTGGCTGGGTTAATAGTTGACAGTTGACAGTTGACAGTTGACTGAGTTTATCTTGCCCTTCGACTATGCTCAAGGTGCGGCAGTTGACAGTTGATGTGTTGTTAAAAATTGTAGCAGATTTTGGCGGTGATATCAATTCCGGTAACGCTCCTTATGATAAAGAGGAGACGGCAGTGCCGTGTCCCTACAATATTATTGCCGGTAGGGACACGGCACTGCCGTCTCCTAATTTTGGCTGCTAATAATGTGGAAAAAACCCGGTTTCTGGCTACTTTTCTGGCTACTTGTGAGGCTAAGAAACCGGGTTTCTATGAAGATTTTCGGTTGAGTACGAGAAATCTAGGAAGAAACCGGGTTTCTGGGATTAGCATTTTCACAACTCAAATTAATTTACAAAACTACTTAATAGTTCATAGGAATTAATGATTGCCGGGATCTATTTAAGCTTAAACTAAGAGAAACTACAAATAAAAGTTTTTACGTTCAAAAGGGAAGAGATCGGAGAAACCGGCAAACACAAGTTTTTTTCCTGAATCATCATCTTCTCCTTCCCCTTCCCCTTCACTTTGTGTAGGAGGCTATTATGAACGAAAAAGTCATTGGGGCCACGCGAAACGTTGCAATTGTTGGCCCTTATTTAAGCGGAAAAACCGCACTGCTGGAAAGTTTGCTGTCGGTTACAGGCACAATTACTCGCAAAGGTAATGCTAAAGATGGTAATACAATAGGTGACGGTTCTGCTGAAGCGCGCGATCGCAAAATGAGCGTAGAAGTCAACAGCGCCACCGCCGAATACGAAAACGTCCGCTTCACATTTCTTGACTGTCCAGGCTCGATCGAATTTGCCCAAGAAACTTACAATGCACTTATCGGTGTCGATGCAGCCGTGATTGTTTGCGAACCGGTTGCCGATCGCACTTTAACCACCGCCCCGCTGTTTAAATTCCTCGACGATTGGGAAATTCCCCACCTAGTTTTCATCAATAAGATCGATCGCGCGTGCACAGACGAAATTACTTGCGGTAGCAACTTCACCGACGTACTCAACGCGCTCAAATCCGTTTCCAGCAGACCAATTGTACCTCACCAATACCCGATCGGCAAAAACGAACAAATCATCGGTTTCATCGACTTAGTAACCGAACAAGCTTACCACTATCACCCCGGCGCACCCGCAGATCCCGTCCCGCTTCCCGAACACCTCAAAGCACAAGAAAGCGCCGCGCGACAGGAAATGCTCGAAGAATTAGCCAATTTTGACGACCATTTACTCGAAGAATTGCTCGAAGAAATCAATCCCGATGCTGAAGAGATTACCCGCGATTTCAAGATGGAATTAGGCGCTGATTTAATAGTGCCCGTATTCATCGGTATCGCCGAACAAGATTTCGGGGTGCGGCCTCTGCTGGAAGCTTTACTCAGAGAAGCGCCGACACCGGAAACTACAGCAGAGCGGCGTGGCATTATACAAAGTGAAAACAAGGTTCTCGGTCAAATCCTCAAAACCTATTACACGCCTCAAGGAGGTAAGTTATCGTTAGTGAGAATGTGGCGCGGAACCCTCGCAGACGGAGCAGTTTTGAACGGGATTCGAGTTAACGGTTTGTACCGCTTGACTGGCCAACAAACCCAAAGTTTGCAGTCAGTCAGTGCGGGGGAAATTGTGGCTGTGGGCAGGCTGGAAGGCTTGAAAACAGGCGATGTGCTGGGTTCTGACGAATTGTTGCCAAAAGCCGAAATCATCTCCCCTGTGTACGCATTGGCGATCGTCCCTGAAAAGCGTAACGATGAAGTTAAGCTGAGTTCTGCCTTAGCTAAACTATTAGAAGAAGACCCATCTCTGGTCTGGGAACAGCACGGCGACACCCACGAAGTTATACTTTGGGGTCAAGGTGAAATCCACCTAAAAGTAGCTTTAGATAGGTTGCGCCGCAAGTACAATTTGCCGATGGTAACTCACTTACCGCAAGTACCTTACAAAGAAACCATTCGCAAACCCGCATCATCCATCCACGGGCGCTACAAACACCAAAGCGGCGGACATGGACAGTTTGGCGACGTGTACCTCGACATCGCACCGCAGCCTCGCGGAGAAGGTTTCACTTTCACCGACAAAATCGTCGGCGGAGTCGTTCCAAAACAGTATATTCCCGGCGTGGAAGTGGGAGTGCGGGAATATTTGGATCGCGGCCCCTTGGGTTTTCCGGTGGTAGATGTATCGGTGACTCTGACTAACGGTTCCTATCATTCTGTTGATAGTTCGGAACAAGCTTTTAAGCAGGCGGCGCGGTTGGCGATGCAGTCGGGAATGGAGAAGTGCGAATCAACTTTGCTGGAGCCGATCGCCAAAGTTGAAATTTGCGCTCCCAACGAGTGTACATCAAAGGTGTTGCAATTGGTCAGCGGACATCGCGGCCAAATTCTCGGCTACGAAGGTAAAGCAGACTGGAAGGGATGGGATGCTGTTTCGGTTTATTTGCCGATCGCCGAAATGCAGGATTTGATCGTAGAATTGCGATCGCAGACAATGGGTGTAGGATTTTTTAACTGGGAGTTCGATCGATTACAAGAAGTACCGGAACCTTTGGCTAAGCGGGTTTTGCTAACAACTGGCGGGAATGGGAATGGTAACGGTAACGATAAAAGATAGGACGGCGAATGGAATTCGCGTGTACAGATAAGACGGCGAATGGAATTCGCGTGTACAGATAAGACGGCGAATGGAATTCGCGTCTACAGATAAGACGGCGAATGGAATTCGCGTCTACACAAACAATGTCCGCCTCCGCGGACTGAAGAGAATAACGTAATTTTAACCGTCTTTTCTTCAACCCGCGGAGGCGGGTTTTGTTTGTGTAGACGCGGTTTCAACCGCCGTGTTCGATATTTTAACCGTCTTTTCTTCAACCCGCGGAGGCGGGTTTTGTTTGTGTAGACGCGGTTTCAACCGCCGTGTTCTTTAATTGTCTTTTCTTCAACCCGCGGAGGCGGGTTTTGTTTGTGTAGACGCGGTTTCAACCGCCGTGTTCGATTTGCCGTGTTCGATTCGTCGTGTTCGATTCGTCGTGTTCGATTCGTCGTGTTCGATTCGCCGTGTTCAATTCGCCCGGTCTCCTACAATTGATTTGGGTCGATTCCCATTTCTCGGAGTCGAGCTTCTAAAGCTTGCGATCGCGATCGTTCTTGCTCCAGCAAACTTTCTGCTTCCTGAATCCGTGATTCTGCTTGCTGTGCCCGCGTTTCTGCATCCTGTCGTAGTTGAGCGAGCTCCACAAAACTCACAAACGATTCTCCTGAAGGCCCGAACATTTCCAGTCCTGACTCAGACAATCCAAAGCGCACCCCCAGTCTGGGACTTGTCCAACCGTCCATTTGTTCGATCGCCTCTAACTCTTCCTCAACCCGCCGCCATCCCGTCAGTTCTAACGTTTGCGGGTCATACAAATAGTATTCTTCCACGCCGTGGCGTTCGTAAAATTTGAACTTTTGAATCATCGGAGTGAGGCGATTTCCCGGCGACCAAATTTCAAACACAACTTGCGGCGGAATATTATCTTCAAGCCACTGTTGGTAAGAACCTCGATAACCTTTTGGTCTACCCAAAACTACCATTGCATCCGGTGCTTGGGAAATTTTGTTATTTCCTTCCACTGGATACCACAGCAAGTTTCCGGCCACGAAAACATTAGCATCGTTAGCGAATAACAGTTCTAAGTTTTCCTTAATCCAGACGATTAATCTAAATTGTTCCGTATTGTCTGACATTGGTTCGCCGTTGTCGTCAGGGTAGATGATTTTTGATTTATCGGGAGATTGCAGTTGTGTAACCATTGCTGTTTCCCCAAATTGGCTAAGGATTTTATTTTATTATAAACGAACTGTTGGCGATCGCATTTCCCAAAATTTCTCAATATTTTTCCTAAAAATGTGGAACGGGCATCTTGCCCGTTCCCAAATTCACCTTAAATCCCGAACAACTTAACTGCTAAAAAGAAACAATTAAGTAACCATTCAGGAACTTAGCACCAGTCACGGACTTACCAGTTAGCTGCGGAGGCAGCAAAATATTACGCCGCTGATCGCCCGCTTCGATAGTCACTTCCGGCCCGGATTGAATCAATTTAATTTCTTTCTTGTCAAACCCAGGCAAAAACAAACTAACTTGACGCTGTGCAATGTTTATGTTAATTGGTTTAGGAGCTTTTCCCGCTTCAGAAAAATCTGGCAAAGCATCAATTAACGGCTGCCAATTATTGTCGCTGTGCGCCGGCACCGCAACTGCTGTCAAAGGATCGAAATCCGCAGCAACAGCTTCTGTAATCGGTGATTGATTCACAATTACACCACCGACAGTCAAACCAATTTGTTGAGAACTTCCCCACAAATAGCGCGCAGTGGCGATCGCACTTGAATCCCCAGTCGTCACCAAATAAGCCGCCGTGCGGTTTGGATCGGCCAGTGCTTCCTTACCCTTATCCAACAGATTATCTACTTGCTTAGTAGATTGAAAAGCATTATCTCCCGACAAATCCACCGTCAACACGGTACTGACAACCGGTTGAATAAAAGGCGAAAGCGCTTTACCCAAATCCGAATCTACCAAAGCTTGGCGGAAGCGGCGGATATACCAACTCAGAATTTCCGGCATTCCCAGCATCCGCAGCGTATCCATACCGCCTGTGCCGTCATAAACGATCACATCGTATTGTTTGCTGTCGTCATATTCCCGAAGTTCATTCAACGCCAGGGCGCTGTCCATCCCCGGTAACACTCCCAATTCTTGCCCGTAAATCTGCTTGAAAAAAGGAGTACGCACATATTGCGCTTCTAGTTGTTTAACTTCGTCCCACCTGCGTTCTAGCAGGGGCGCGCTGTTCACCTGTACCGCTTTCAGGTTGGGGGCGATTTCCTGCGGGCTGAGAGTCAGGGGAACTCCTAGCAGAATACCCAATGCAGGGCCCGGATCTTGGCCGAGTAGCAGAACTCGCTTGCCTTGAGCCGCATATTTTTTAGCTGTTGCGATCGCGATCGTACTGCGGCCAGTGCCGCCTTTGCCCAAAAATGTCAAAATCAAAGCCATTTTCTGTTCTCACTGCCAAAGCTTACTCTTTAACATTTAAGCGCAACGGCCATCGAGATTGGGGGAGTGGGAAAGGGGGAGAGGGGGAGAAAGGGAGAAGGGGAGATGGGGAGATGGGGAGATGGGGAGATGGGGAGAATGGGAGAGTGGGAAAAATCTTCCTTCTTCCTCCTTCCTTCTTCCCTCTTCCTTCTTCCTTCTTCCTTCTTCCTTCTTCCTTCTTCCTTCTGTTAAACGGCTTCTAGCTCATCTTCAAAGAACCAAGTCGCAAAACCGTCAAACTTGACAACCACGCCTACTCCGCTACCGTCAACCATTCTGAATCCGTCCACAGTGCCTACTGGATTCTTCTTTATCATCCCCACCATATTTGCAGGTATCCGATCTCTGAGACGGCGCACCTTAACTTTTTGACCTACTTCTATTGCCACTGAAATTGTTCTCCTGCTCTACAAAACCTATATACAAGCGTCCATTTTACAGTTTGGCGGTCTCGATCGAGCAGCAACACCACCAAGCCCGATCGCCCGCCATGATTTTCCCTCGAAATTTCGACCAACTTTCCCTAAAAAACGGTATTCTAGTCGGAGTTGGTCGATCGTCTACCATGATTCGCTTGGGTTTGCTTCATCAGGTTCCACAGCGGCAAGCTCCACTGGCAGAGGCTGTTCACCACTTAGATAATTATTTTTTATTGATTCGCAAAAAGAATCTTTTTATTAATTGCCACAACTACAGGATTTATACCCAATTAGTCATCCTTCAGGCAGAAGCCAAAAAGCATTCAAAAGCAGTAATTAATTTTATGTTTGCTATATATAAATCTGCCCTTTCTGACGTTGACAACGGCTAATTTTCATGATGTAAAGGACTTTGAGTCTGGTTGGCCAAATGTAAGGATTCAGGTAAAAAATAGTTGATTGAGAGCCGAAAAATATGGTAATGTAGTCAGATGAGCGAAAAGCCAGAG
>NZ_JAUBVR010000099.1:0-10061 GCF_036705955.1 Microcoleus sp. A6-C6
TGATGCTATATCTGCCCATTTTTGTGACTTATTTATGCCTTCTTTAATTCCCCAATCTTAGACCTGAATCCTTACGCATTGCAACAGCAGAATCGTGAGCTCTTGATCTTCTATTTCATAACGAACGCGATAATCACCGATGCGAATACGGTATTCATTTTCATAACCTTTGAGTTTAACCACTGCATCGGGCCGCGGATTTTCGGCAAGTTGCTGAACTTTGACAGCGATACGCTCGTAGACATCATCGGGGAAGGCATCTAGCTGGTTTTGCACAGCTTTGGGTATGATGATTGTATAAGTCATGTTGACTTTCTTGCCCGTTGAATCGTGTATTCGTCAAACGTGATGTAATCACCGGCTTTGTAATCAGCACGGGCAGCCTCAATTTCAGTAATATCTTCTGGAGAATCTTCCTCATCCGGGAATAATTCAGCTTCCAAAAGTTCCCAAAGCTGCTGTTTTTCTGCAATTTCCAGTGACGAAATTGCTTCTACCAGTGATTGAAATGAGATATCTATTTTCACGGTATTCTCAGCCATTAAAACTTTTCTCTATATTTATTTTTACATTTTTAATTGTGCCTGTGTCCATTTTCACAGTTGCTCGTCCGATCGCACTTTAAAATTTTTCCATCAAATCTTTTTCTGCGGCATAAACATCTCGTAGCTGTTGCAGCCCGGAAGCAGAAATAACCAATTTAACCGTAGCTACCAATTTTCCCCACTCAAACAAGCCGTCAACTGAAACAGCCGCTTTGAAGTTGTGCGTATAAAATTTAGTCCAAAATCCGGGTGCTTGCTTGCTTTTCCAGCGCTTGTACCACCGGCCAAAATCTTGAAGGGAAGGGGGATTGACTTCTAAAATTGGGGGAAAATCGGCGTAGCTGACAAACCGGCTGATGCCTTTGGCGTGGACATACACCATGTAGCGACAGCATTCTATCCGGTAAATGTCCTGTGTTGAGATGTTGAAAAGCAGTGCTACTGTGTCTTCTGTGACAAATCTTGCCAGCGGATGCAGGATGGGAGATTTGTGAATTATCTTGGATTCTGCGATCGCCCGTGATTTTGCCGGAGTTTCTGATATCATTGTAAGTACCTATTCTGATTGTAGATAAGTCTGGTAGGTCTTTAAGACAGCTAGTAACTGTCTATGTAAGTTTTAAAGACGATCGCCCTTTAGTTTTCGAGGCCGGGGGGCGATCAGCTTTTACATATAAAATTATACGACGCAATTGCATCAACTGTCAAGCATGGGTTTAGTCAGGCTAAAAATTCGGGAACTAGCGGCGGAGAAGGGCTGGACGCTTAAGGAAGTATCTGATCGCTCTGGGGTAATTTATAGCACTGTCAGAAGCTATGCTCGTCGTCCTGAAATGGCAATGGTAGACTTTACTTGCCTGCGGAGGTTAGCTCGGACTTTTGATGTGATGATTGAGGATTTGGTTGAGGTTTTGGAAGAGTAGGTCGATCGACCTTGAGTTTTCGATACTGGGGCGATCGCTTTTTTGTATTTTTTGCACTATAGCATGATTAACTGTAGTTAGTCAAACATTATTGTAGTTAATCGGATTGAGGATGGTAACATCAAGGAAAGTTATAAATTGTTGATTATTCTTCGTGGCAAAAACTAATACGGCGATCGCGGTCAGTTCCGTGATTAAGGAAGTCATTCAAAAACAAGCCCAAGCGACCAGACTAACTCAGAAGGAAGTCGTGTACTTGGGAATGCTGGCAATTGATGCACTCGATAAGGAAAGCCGCCAAGAATTGGCTGACAAGGTGCATCAGATGCAGGTCAATGGCGAGATTTGAGGGGAGAAGGGCGATCGACCTTTCCACATTTTTACTATGACTTTTTCGTCGTGTCTTGTCAAGACGCGCTTAAGCATTTTGCATCGCAGCTAAAAGCTCAGCTTAAAGATGCTAAGATTGAGTCGAAGTTGTTAATCTCCGGTTAGTTTTGTGACTAGAGCCAGTACCGCCATTGGAGTCAGCCCGATTATCAAGGATCTTGTGCAGAAAAAGGCGCTAGCAACCAGACTAACGCTGAAGGAAATCATCTATGTAGGGATGCTGGCGATCGATGATTTAGATGAAAAGCGCTTGCAAGAATTGGCTGACAAAGTGCATCAGATGCAGGTGAATGGGGAGATTTGAATCTGAAAAAAACCAGGTCAACAGTTTCATCTTTACCGCTAAAAGCGACTAAACTCTACCCAAGGTCGATCAGCTTTGGATGTCACATCAACCATCTCCACTTGAGAATATTGCTTGCGTATCACCTCAATTTTCTTTCTTTTGCTTTCAACGTAGAGTTGCATAGTCAATTGGAGGAGCGAGTAAATCCACGATAGCAAAAAGGGCGATATCGACTTCTTGCTTCTTTATTCGGCAATCCGTTCTGGTGCAGCGCGGTTTTTGGGATGCTGGGGCTACCTCGGTGCTTTACGCCAACCATTGGCCCTCGCTTCTGACTCTGTGCAAAACCATCTCTCTCCGCTAGCTAGATTGATCGCTGTTGATTCGTAATCTTCCATGCCTGGAAGGTGATAAACCTTATTGCCTGTATCGATCGAGATGTTGCCTTTGATAGTACATCCTGGTTTTGCGATCGATGTAATTGGAGAGGGAGAACGACTAGGACTGAACTCCATTGTAAAAAGCACAATGACAGCCAGAATCCCAATACCAACAACTGTTTTGAGTACACCGCGTTTCTTTGGTTTCTGCTTCGTTGGCTCATGTCGAAGTGCAACACCTTGAATTGAGGCTCTAGTGGCACGTACCTTCCAGTCTGTTTTAGCAACTCGCTCGTACAAAATCGTATCTCCGACTTTGGGGCGGCGACTTACTCCCTTCAGCGCACTGATATGCAAGAAAACTTCTTTACTGCCATCATCCGGTTTAATGAAGCCAAACCCCCGATCGTCTTTCCAGGTTGTCAGTTGCCCTTTATTCAGAACAGGTTTCATAAAATCGCACTTTTATTCCTGCTTAACAGACTGAGCCAATCGCTTCGCATTCTCTCGCCGATGAACATTAATCGGACTGTTGCGAATATCAGCCTCTACCATAGCAATTAGTTCATCTAAACTGAGAATTAGATCGTCAAGCCGTTGATAGACACTTAGAAAATTTCTCATAGTCTTTTGGATTACTTCACGAGCGGGGAGTTTGGCTGTTTCACTCATGGCAGGTGAAAAGCTCTTTTGGCTTCCCGGATAGTGGCTTCGCATCTGCGTCAGATTCTGCTTCTGCTTGCTCGATCGCTTGAGCTAATAAATTCAGCATAGCAGAAGAAGCTGTGGGCTGTGATTGAGAAATCCGCAGCAGCGTATCAAAGCGAGAGTCGTGGGGAGGCAAGTTTTGATTTTTTGTCGCTCGGCATCAAAGATTTTGGCGAACCTGCCCCTACTATACTAACTATCTTGGCAGTTGCTAGATCAAAAAAAAATCCCCCGCCAGAAGGCAGGGGATTTCATTTAATTACCTAGAAACCAGAGTTCAGAGTTACCCGAATTTCCCGGCCGTCGAGGCAATTACAAAGGCCGCGTAAGTGAAGACGTTGCCCACAGTAAAGTGAACTAAGCCAACCAAACGACCTTGGACGATCGACAAAGCAACAGGCTTGTCTTTCCAGCGAACCAAGTTAGCCAAAGGAGTGCGCTCGTGAGCCCAAACCAAGGTTTCGATCAGCTCTTGCCAGTAACCTCTCCAAGAGATCAGGAACATGAAACCAGTTGCCCAAACCAGGTGTCCGAATAAGAATATCCAGGCCCAGATAGACAGGTTGTTAGTACCATACGGGTTGTAACCGTTGATCAACTGAGAAGAATACAGCCAGAGGTAATCGCGGAACCAGCCCATCAGGTAGGTTGAAGACTCATTGAACTGAGCCACATTTCCTTCCCAGATGCCTAGGTGCTTCCAGTGCCAGTAGAACGTTACCCAAGCTAGGGTGTTCAGCATCCAGAAAACAGACAGGTACATCGCATCCCAAGCAGAGACATCGCAGGTACCGCCACGGCCGGGGCCGTCGCAAGGGAAAGCATAACCGAAGTCTTTTTTGTCCGGCATCAGCTTAGAACCGCGTGCATCCAGAGCGCCCTTGACCAAAATCAAGGTGGTGGTGTGCAAGCCAAGTGCGATCGCGTGGTGAACCAAGAAATCGCCAGGTCCGATCGCCAAGAACAGAGAGTTAGTAGAGCTATTAATGCCTTCCAACCAGCCTGGGAGCCATACGTTGCCGTAGTTGGGCCAAGCAGTAGCAGCAATGCTGTCAGGATTGGAAAGTAGCACGTCCATGCCGTACAGAGCCTTCCCGTGAGCAGCTTGGATGAACTGTGCGAACACTGGTTCAATCAAGATTTGCTTTTCAGGAGTTCCGAAAGCGACTACAACGTCGTTGTGAACGTACAAGCCGAGGGTGTGGAAGCCCAAGAACAGCGATACCCAGCTCAAGTGAGAGATAATCGCTTCTTTGTGCTGCAACACGCGATCGAGCACGTTGCCTTTATTAGCTTCAGGATCGTAGTCCCGCACCAAGAAGATAGCTCCGTGGGCGAAAGCGCCGACCATGATGAAACCAGCAATGTATTGGTGGTGCGTGTACAACGCAGCCATCGTCGTATGATCCTGCGCCATGAAAGCGTAAGGAGGCATCGAGTACATATGCTGTGCAACCAGGGAGGTAATCACGCCTAAAGCAGCGAGGTGCCAACCTAATTGGAAGTGCAGAGAGTTGTTGTATGTCTCATAAATGCCTTGGTGAGGCATATTGAAGGGGCCTTCAACTTTCTTACCAAAGAAATCTTTGGAATCGCACATTTCTTTGATGCTGTGACCGATACCGAAGTTAGTCCGGTACATATGACCGGCAACGATAAACAGAACTGCGATCGCCAAGTGGTGATGAGCAATGTCTGTCAACCACAGAGATTCTGTCTGAGGATGGAAGCCACCCAAGAAAGTCAGAATTGCGGTTCCAGCGCCTTCGGCAGTACCGAAGACATGGCTCGCTGCATCTGGGTTCTCGGCGTAAACGCCCCAGTTACCAGTGAAGAACGGAGCCAAACCTGCCGGGTGAGGCGGGGTAGACAAGAAGTTTTCCCAACCTACGTGCTGTCCGCGAGATTCGGGGATAGCGACGTGAACCATGTGACCAGTCCAAGCCAAAGAGCTGACACCGAACAAACCAGCCAAGTGGTGGTTGAGGCGAGATTCAGCATTCTTGAACCAAGACAAGCTAGGACGGTACTTGGGCTGGAGGTGCAACCAACCTGCGAACAGCATGACAGAAGCCAACAGTAGCAAGAAGATAGCTCCTTGATACAAGTCGCCGTTTGTCCGAACCCCTTGGGTGTACCACCAGTGGTATACGCCGGAGTAAGAGATGTCCACTGGGTTAGAAGCGCCCGCTTGAGTGAAAGCTTCTACTGCTGGAGCACCGAATTGAGGGTCCCAAATCGCGTGAGCGATCGGGCGAACGTTTAGAGGGTCTTTAATCCACTGTTCAAAGTTACCTTGCCATGCTACGTGGAACAGGCTGCCCGAAGTCCACAAGAAAATGATTGCTAGGTGGCCGAAGTGGGAAGCAAAAATCTTTTGGTAAAGATTTTCTTCGGTCATGCCATCGTGGCTTTCAAAGTCGTGTGCTGTGGCAATCCCGTACCAGATCCGCCGTGTGGTCGGGTCTTGGGCAAGGTCTTGGCTAAATTTTGGAAATTTCGTTGCCATAAGCCTTGATTAATCCTGAATCCTGAACGTTGAAGAGGTTCGGTTCCGAGGTTTGGATTCTGGGTTTGAGATTGCTCCCAAATCCTGAATCCAAAACCTAAAGGTAGTTTACCCTACCGAGATGATTCGCGCTAGGAAGAATGCCCACGTAGTGACAATCCCTCCCAGGAGGTAGTGAGCTACACCCACTGCCCGACCCTGAGTAATGCTCAGAGCGCGAGGCTGAATCGAAGGAGCTACTTTCAGCTTGTTGTGAGCCCAAACAATGGACTCAATCAGTTCTTGCCAGTAGCCGCGGCCGCTGAACAGGAACATCAAGCTGAAGGCGAACACGAAGTGTCCAGCTAGGAACATCAGACCGTAGGCCGACAGTGCCGAACCGTAGGACTGAATTACCTGAGAAGCTTGCGCCCACAGGAAGTCCCGCAGCCACCCGTTAATGGTGATCGCACTTTGTGCGAAGTTGCCGCCGGTGATGTGAGAAACTGTGCCGTCTGGCGATACTGTTCCCCACACGTCCGATTGCATTTTCCAGCTAAAGTGGAAAATCACCATCGAGATGCAGTTGTACATCCAGAACAAGCCGAGGAACACGTGATCCCAACCAGAAACTTGGCAGGTACCGCCACGGCCTGGGCCGTCGCAAGGGAACCGGAAGCCCAAGCTGCCTTTGTCAGGAACCAAGCGAGAACTGCGTGCAAACAACACGCCTTTCAAAAGAATCAAGACTGTAACGTGAATTGTGAAAGCGTGGATGTGGTGGATTAAGAAATCCGCCGTACCCAATTCGATCGGCATCATCGCTACTTTGCCACCGACTGCTACTACACCGCCGCCAAAAGCGTGGCTGACGATTTCCATAGCATTAGGCGCTGTGTTACCAGGAGCCAAGGCGTGGATATTTTGCACCCATTGGGCAAATATCGGACGCAATTGAATACCAGTATCTGAGAACAAATCTTGAGGACGACCGAAAGCCCGCATTGTATCGTTGTGAACGTACAAACCGAAGCTGTGGAAGCCTAAGAATATGCAAACCCAGTTGAGGTGAGAGATGATTGCATCTCTGTGGCGGAGTACGCGGTCAAGCAAGTTATTAACGTGCTGACTCGGATTGTAGTCCCGCACCATGAAGATTGCTGCGTGAGCCGCTGCTCCAACAATCAGGAATCCGCCAATCCACATGTGGTGGGTGAACAGGGATAGCTGAGTGGGGTAGTCGGTTGCGATGTACGGATACGGAGGCATCGCGTACATATGGTGAGCCACGATGATGCTGATAGAGCCCATCCAGGCCAAGTTCCACGACAGTTGGGCGTGCCAAGACTGTGTGAAAATTTCGTACATTCCCTTGTGGCCTTCGCCAGTGAAGGGGCCTTTGTGAGCTTCCAGAACTTCTTTGAAGCTGTGGCCAATGCCCCAGTTCGTGCGATAGAAGTGTCCGGCGACGATGAACAGCACTGCCAAAGCTAAGTGATGGTGCGCTGTATCAGTCAGCCACAGACCGCCCGTGGTGGGGTTCAGACCGCCTTTGAAGGTCAGGAAGTCTGTGTATGCGCCCCAGTTGAGGGTGAAGAAGGGCGTTAGACCTTTAGCGAAGCTTGGGTAGATGTCTGCCATCAAGCTCGGTGTCAAAATCCACTCATGTGGCAGCGGGATGTCGGCAACTGTTTTGATCAGCTTGCCGCCTACTGTCAGCGGTGCACCTGCATCGATCGCGTCCATGCAAGCATTGATCGGCAGAGCAACGTGAATTTGTTGTCCTGCAAAGCCTAAGCATCCGCAGCCGAGCAAACCTGCCAAGTGGTGGTTCATCATCGATTCTACGTTCTGAAACCATTCCAGTTTCGGAGCGCGGACGTGATAGTGGAACCAACCAGCAAATAGCATCAAAGCTGCCATTACCAAGGCGCCGATCGCAGTGCAATATAGCTGGTATGAGTTAGTGATGCCGTTGGAGCGCCACAGTTGAAACAGACCAGATGTGATCTGAATTCCGTGGAAACCGCCGCCTACATCTGCATTTAAAATTTCTTGGCCAAAAATCGGCCAAACCACTTGAGCGCTGGGCTTGATGGCTGTAGGATCTGTCAGCCAAGCTTCATAGTTGGAAAATTTTGCGCCGTGGAAATATGCGCCGCTTAACCAAACGAAGATTACTGCCAAGTGGCCGAAGTGAGCGCTAAAAATTTTGCGCGAAACGTCTTCTAAGTCACTTGTATGACTGTCGAAGTCGTGAGCGTTAGCGTGAAGGTTCCAAATCCAAGTGGTGGTTTTTGGCCCCTTAGCTAGAGTGCGATCGAAATGACCTGGTTTTGACCACTTTTCAAAAGAGGTTGGAACCGGATTCTTATCGACTACTACTCTAACTTTTACCTCTCGCTCTGGAGGACTAATGGTCATGAAGACTCTCCTCTCGGTAAGACAAGGAACGAGAACTGAATACTGTATCTGACACTCCCCGCGCTTAATTAGGCGGGGGGATTCTCGGTTCCCCGAAACAGCTTGTACTTGACTCTTTGCAGAGTTAGACACAGGTGCATCGTTTCCCCAAGCATTTTGCTTCTCGGAAGAAGCCAGTTCCCCAGTGTCGGTAACAATGTCCCTGGGTACTGCCAACTCTCTCGCTATCTGGAGCTACCGATCGCTTCCTTGATTCAAGATTGATTCAGGATTGATGCGGCTGCTCCTTTTGAGGGAGTTTTATGAATTATAAGCCTGTTATCTGAAGTATTAATCGCTTGTTAACAATACTTAAAAAAGCCTCAATTCTTGATGTAATCGCCGCTTTAATTTCCACAGCCCCTCAAAAAAGTCAAGGGGTATTGCCATTAAATTTACAAAACTCAAAGATTAAGTGATTGAGAAATACTCATTTATAAAGAGATGTTTAAGAAAACGGCTGCGGGAGTTATTAGTCAGATCGGATAGGTTGCCTACTGCGCCAACGTCTGGGCTAGACTGCATCTCGAATGCCCGATCGACAATTCCCCAATTCTAAATTCAGTTTTGGGCTATAGTTCCCTATGAGAAGGCTTCTAGGAGTATAGTGGCGTGATTGGCATCAATTGGCAGAGAACGGTTGCAGGCAGGCTGGTGGCATTGTTCGCAGCAGCAGTATTAATTTTGGGTGTAGCAAGTTGTGGCGCGGACAATCCCGAATTGTCCAAATCAGGGAACAAGAGCGGCTCAGCTACCGCCCTCTTAAACAGAATCTCAGAGGTTTCCCCCCCATTCGCCATTCAACAACTGCGTCAGGCGCTAAAAATCTACCAGCCTCAAATAAGTATTTTGAATCCAAAACCTGACGAAGTGCTTCAGGATATAAATGTGTCTGTTAAGTTCCAAGTTAAGGACTTCCCCATTTTCAAAGAAGCAAACTTGGGTTTGGGGCCCCATCTGCAAGTTTTATTAGACAACCAACCTTACACAGCAGTTTATGACATAAACCAGTCTGTAACACTCTCCGACTTAGAACCCGGAACCCATACCCTGCGAGTGTTTGCCACTAGCCCTTGGGAAGAAAGCTTTAAAAACGAAGGTGCTTTGGCCCAAACCACTTTCCACATTTTTACCAAAACACAGGACAACAATCCCGATCGCACATTGCCCCTATTAACATACAACAGCCCCCAAGGCAACTACGGCGCAGAACCCATCCTGCTCGATTTTTACTTGACAAATGCGCCTTTGCACCAAGTGGCGCAAGCAAATTCCCAAGATGACATACTCGATTGGAAAATTCGAGCCACAGTTAACGGGGAAAGTTTTGCGATCGACCAGTTGCAACCTATATATCTTAAAGGATTCAAACCCGGCAAAAATTGGGTACAACTAGAATTAATCGACGAACGGGGAAATACCGTCAAAAACGCCTTTAATAATACAGTCAGACTGATAAATTACGAACCGCAGGGGCAAGATACTCTTGCAAAATTAGTGCGGGGTTCCCTAACAGAAGCAGATACTCGCGGTATAGTCGATCGCACCTACGAAGCCCCAAAGCCCACACCAACCCCAACCCCCGAACCGACACCAGAACCGGAACCGACACCTGTATTAGAAAAAACACCAGTTACCGAACCAACCTCAGATACAATAGTTGCTCCCGAAGTTGCTCCCGTTCAAGCAATAGAACCACAGCCGATAGCAACACCTCAACTAGAAATACCAAAAATTGTTGAGCAAGTTAAAGTCATCGAACCACAGCCGATAGCAACACCTCAACTAGAAATACCCAAAGTTGTTGAGCAAGTTAAAGTCATCGAACCACAGCCGATAGCAACACCTCAACTAGAAATACCCAAAGTTGTTGAGCAA
>NZ_JAUBVR010000099.1:10161-17194 GCF_036705955.1 Microcoleus sp. A6-C6
GTTAAAGTCATCGAACCCCAGCCGATAGCAACACCTCAACAGCCACAACAGAAAATAGGCGACATAATCAATCGTTTCCGTAACTTTTTCAATCAAATCACAGAACCAAAAACTCCCTCAGATAGCCTACCCCAAACACAGTTATAAATCACAGACAAAACCTCACCAAACACTTCTAAATTCATCTGCGTTTATCAGCGTAAATCCGCCTAGATCTGCGGTCAAAAACAAAAACCAGGAAAATCAAAAATGACCTATCTCGAAACAGCAGCCAAATTCTATAGCGACGTTGCCGAAACTCCCCAAATCGGACTTTGTTGCGTCCAAAGCAGCCCCTTGCAACTGCCAGAATTAAAAATTCCCGCACAAATGCAAGAAATGAACTACGGCTGCGGCACAACCGTTCACGCCGCCGAACTTGTCGGCAATCCAGTCGTGCTGTATGTAGGAGTCGGCGGCGGTTTAGAAGCGCTGCAATTTGCTTACTTTTCTAGGCAAAAAGGAGCAGTTATTGCCGTCGATCCCGTTCCAGCAATGCGAGAAGCTGCTGCACGCAACCTGCGGATTGCTGCCCAAGAAAATGATTGGTTTGATGCTAGTTTTGTGGAAATTCGGGAAGGCGATGCTTTTGCGTTGCCGGTGCCGGATGCCTCTGTCGATGTTGTCGCACAAAATTGCTTGTTTAATATCTTTGAACCTGCGGATTTAGCTAAGGCATTAAAAGAGACTTATCGGGTTTTGAAACCGGGTGGCAGGTTGTTGATGAGCGATCCGATCGCAACCCGGCCAATTCCGCAGCATTTGAAGGAAGACCAACGCTTGCGGGCTTTGTGTTTGTCTGGTGCTCTGACCTACGCAGAATACGTTCAACACCTTGTAGACGTGGGCTTTGGGCAAGTAGAAGTCCGGGCGCGCCGTCCTTACCGGTTGCTGGACAAACACAATTACAAATTGGACGCGGATTTGCTGTTAGAAAGCCTCGATACAGTGTCTTTTAAAGTGGACATCCCCCTGGATGGCGCTTGCATTTTCACTGGCAAGACGGCGATTTATGCGGGTTCTGAAGAGCTGTTTGATGACGGTGCGGGTCACGTTTTGCAGCGCGGAGTTCCGGCGGCGGTGTGCGATAAAACGGCTGGGAAGTTGGGGGGATTGATGCCAGATCGGGTGTTGATTACTGATTCGACATGGCATTATAACGGCGGCGGTTGCTGTTAGATGAAAAAAGCTGGTTTCAACCGCTATTCTCCATCCAACGGAGAAAATAGGTGCAAGATTGGGTAATTGTATTGTAACTCCCGTGATGGAGACCGCAGGCAGCGCGATCGCCAAATCATTAATTTTGACAGTCACAATCAGAACTCTAGCACCGCCACTTTCCTCTATCTTATCAGTATCTATTTTGTTGAAGGATTGGGATGCGGCACGGAAACTCTGGTCGGAAACTTTAAAGGGAAAGGATTTTCACAACAGTTAGTACCTCTTGCTCGATTTTCTCTCGGAACTGCTTTGCTGGTAGGACTTTCTTTCGGCGGAGCCTGTTGGTTATTTCCTAATACTGTTTTTCGGTTGTTGACGAATCACACCGAAGTCACTGAAAACATTGATATTTTTGTTCCCTGGTTGCTACTCGTTCTCGTATTCAGTTCAATAAACTTTATGCTGGATGGCTATTTCTTAGGTTTGACCCAAGGGCATACCCTCCGCAATGTTAGCTTATTTGCTCTTGTAGTGGGATTTTTACCTGCGGATATAGCTGCCATTAAGTTTGAGAGTAACCATATTTTGTGGCTGTCTTTGCTTTTGTTTGAAGCTATCAGAATGGTGACGCTTGGGGTACAGTTGCCTAAGACATTTGCTAGTGATGTTGAGGATGGTGATGTCAGGTTATCTATAGCTAGGGACTAGGGGCTAGGGGAAGAGAGTAAGAGGGGAAAAGGGGAAGAGGGGAATATAATCAATGGTTTCAGCCATAAGCAAACGTCTTAACCACCTTGGCGGTTGCTATAACAAACGACCAAGCTCAAGATTAAATATCGTTTCTTCAATAAAAAAAGGTGACAATTGTGAAAGATGACTTAAATTTTCATATAATAACTGCACTAGAAATGCCGAACTTTTATGAAAGAAGTATAGCTTTCTTCGAGCAAGCCTGGTCTGGAGTATTCCCGCATGACTTTGATGGCGACAAAGATTCCTTTGCTTTATATCAGGTCTATCCAGAGTATCGGTATGCACTAATAGAAACAGCTACGCAGCAGATGATTGCTCTTGGAAATTGTGTTCCCGTAGTATGGGAAGGAAACTTTGAACGGTTGCCAGATGAAGGTGTTACATGGGCGATGACTCAGGCGCTTGCCGACCATTCACAAGGTAATCAACCTAATATTTTATGTGCTCTCGCCATTACCGTCATACCCGAATATCGCGGTAGGCAAATAAGCAGTTTTATGCTCCAACAGATGAAGAAAATAGCTCAAGATCGCAAGCTTGCTTCGCTGATTGTTCCTGCGCGTCCAACCCTGAAACATCTCTATCCTCTCACGCCTATGGAGCGCTATATCACTTGGCAGAATGAACACGGTCTTCCCTTCGATCCTTGGCTACGTACTCATATTAGGAACGGAGCTAACCTGGTTCGTATTTGCCCTAAAAGTGCAAGTATTATCGATACTATTAGTAATTGGGAAGCCAGAGTGAATATGCGTTTTCCAGAAACAGGTGATTATATTATTCCTGGAGGATTATTACCCCTAAAAATTGACTATACCAACAATCAAGGGTCTTACATAGAACCAAATGTTTGGATGTACTACAATTTGGCTTAACTGATTTGAAATATCTCCAATTCATCAGGGGTATCGCGACTCGCATACGCATCAAGATTTATACCTTTGCCATGCAGATTCTACAATTTCACCAATCAGTTCTGTATATTCTATTCCAGCCAGACGCGCCATAATAATCAGATCCGCTCGAATCGGGTGCAATCCCGATAAAGGATTCACTTCCAAAAACTGCAATTCACCACTCGCGTCGCAGCGCAACTCAATTCGAGAGGCATCCAGACAACCCAGACAGCGGTAAACATCCAGCGCTAATTGCCTTGCTTGTGCGGCTAGAGGTTCGGGGTCTGTCAGCAACCTATAGGATACTCGATCGATATATTCATCTTTATTCAGGGCTGTGTAGGCAGCGGTTTCTGCTTTTTCGGTAAAAATTATTTCCATCACGCCGATTACTCTAGCTTGATTACCGTTACCGACAATACCCACCGCGATTTCCCTACCGGGAAGAAAAGTTTCTATCAGAACGGGTTGATTGAATTCTTCCTGTAGCGCTTGATATACTGTAACTAAATCTTGGCGTTCTTTGACTAGGGATTTTCCTGTTATCCCTTTAGAACTTCCTTCCGCGATCGGTTTTAGGAATAAAGGCATGGGAAGGGATACTGCCGACGCCTCTGCGGGCGTACTCACCATTGCAAACGGTGCTGTCGGTAGACCGAAATCCCGAACTACGCGCTTAGTCAGCGCCTTATCAAGGGTCAGGGCGCAAGTAAGCGGGTCGGAAAAGGTATAGGGTTGTGCGAATAATTCGCAGACTGCTGGGACTTGTGCTTCGCGAGAGCGACCTTTGAATCCTTCCGCCATGTTGAAAATCAAATCCCAGCGATCGCCCTTTGCTAACCTAAGAGTAAGTTCTCTACCATTGCCGATTCGTTCAACTTTGTGACCCAAACCGCAGAGCGTATTTTCTAGCCCGATGATGGTTTCTTCATCCTCGAAATCCATGACATCGGTGGCGCTCAAACCGCTCTGAAGATACTCTTCCTTAATGTCATAACACAAACCAATAAAAAGCCCCATACTGTCCAATTTTCTGTTTTTAAATTTTTGCCAAAATCATAACGAACAGATAAGTTAAGCTGTTCAACATTTAAAATAGATTGTAGGGTGCGTCAGTAATAAGCGTTTCCCTTATAAGCGTAAGTGTTCTAGCTGACGCACCCGCGCTTCCCTTGTTAGTCGTTTAAATGCGTAACAGCTTATTGTGCTAAAAATAATAGTCTTCCAGCCAACCTGTGCGTCGCACATCAAGCGTCACACAGTGAAACCCTCCTCCTAATGTCCTCGCGTGTCTTAGTTGCAACGGTATAACATCAACACCACGCTTCTCAAGTTCTCTGATTAGCGGAGTTTGAGCTTTATCAACAATTGCGAGATTCGGATTCACCATCAGGAGGTTCATCCCAATCCACTTCGTGGCAAGACAGGTACTTTTATAACAACCAATATCAACAATATCATCTAAATAGATGACATCCCACCCTGTGAATAACTCTGGTAGATTGTGTTGACTAACTCGTTCGGCGTTAACTACAACTAAACCAGGGTGAATAGGTACAATTGTGGTGTCTACATGAGTTCCAGAGTAAATATTATCACAAGTATGTATTCTATAATCTTCACCCAAAACAGTTTGAAGCCATAACGCCCCGAATTGATTTCCGGTGCCTGAGATCAGGTAGAAAATATCTCGCCCTAAACGCAATATATTCGCGGCATCAAATATCGGCTCATAGTCTTTGATTGCCAAAGCACTCGCATCTAGAACATTGTAAATTTCATTACTTAGCCTCGGTTTAGGAGCGGAAATCCATTTAGCTCCACTTTGCAAATAATCTATTAGGATAGTTTTGTACGATCGCGATTCAAAAAAACGGCAACGGAGTGCCATAGGAGCTTCAATAATCCAAGTCCCCACTGTCACCAAAAGGTCTCTGGGACAATAGTTTGATTGACCATCTGATTGCCAATCTGGAGTGGCAAACTTGACAGAATGATCTGCTATGTCAGGTCGCCGGACGGTCACACCAAGATTTTGAAGTGTTTGTACAAGTTCCTCCAGGTCTTCTTCAGTTTCTTCAATTACTTGATTGTCATAGGGGCCAGAGGGAATGTCCTGCATACTGCCATATTTTTCTAGGTATTCAACAGCAAACAGCCCTGGGTCGGGGCAGGCAATGCGTGCATTTGTTGCACGTCCCACAATAATTTCTTCGAGGGAATCCCACTCGTTAAACACGCTGACTTTACTCATCTGTTTATAGTACAGTGAATTTCTTTTTTAGAAAAATCTTTCAATCTGGCAACATCCGTAGTGAAGATTGAAGCAAGTCCTTTAGTAATACTCATTGCTATACTGGATCTAAATAAGTGTACGTCTTGCCTTCCCAATTACGCACAGTAGTTTTGCCGTTCTCGTAAGCAATTAGGGTGTCAGCTTGAATTGGCACTTTGCCACCACCACCAGGAGCATCAATTACATAGGTTGGCACCGCGTACCCAGTGGTATGACCGCGCAGTTTAGATATTAGATCGATACCTGTTTGGACGCTCGTCCGCAGATGTGCAGTACCCACAACAGGGTCGCATTGGTAGAGATAGTAAGGTCGCACGCGCAGTTTGAGCAAACCGTGAAACAGATTCTTGAGCGCTTCTTCGGAGTCGTTCACACCCTTGAGCAGCACCGTCTGACTGCCTAGAGGAATGCCACCATCAGCGAGCAGATCGCAAGCTTGCGCCACTTCCGGGGTAAGTTCCCGCACATGACAAAAGTGAACGGACAGCCACACGCGATGCTTGCGAAGCACTGCAACCAGTTCCGGTGTAATTCGCTGTGGCAAGAAACTCGGCACGCGGGAACCAATACGCACAAACTCTATGTGGGGAATAGCACGCAACCGCCCAAGTAAGTTGTCTAAAGGTTCATCAGACATTAGTAGGGGATCGCCACCGGAAATGAGCACATCCCGCACCTCGGTGTGTGCCTCTAGATAGGCGACGATCGCATCCAACCGCCGCGTCACTGGGTACATCTCACCTTGGCTGACCAAACGCGATCGCGTACAGTATCGGCAGTAAGCAGCGCAAGTGTCTAGGGCAAGCAGTAACACCCGATCGGGGTAGCGGTGTACCAGTCCGGGTACTGGGCTGTCGTGGTCTTCGCTGCATGGGTCTACCATATCTGCGGGATCGATTGTCAGTTCTTCCTCCCTTGGCAACACCTGCAACCGCAGGGGGCAAAGGGGATCTTCCGGGTCAAGCAGCGACGCAAAGTGCGGTGTCACAGCTACAGCAAACTTTTCTGGGGCGATCGAAAGTCCTCGTTGTTCGGCGGAAGCGAGCTGTAGCAAACCTTGAAAGTGTTCCAGCTTGCACAACCGATGCCGCATTTGCCAGCGCCAGTCATTCCAGCGATCGGGGTCGTAAGATTCACCGAAAATCTGGCAAATTTCCTCACGTCGGGACGATGTATCTATCAGACCTTTATCTAATAAAGCGTTTTCGATCATTTTGTCCTTAGTTATAGAGTCCTCTTAAATCTCGGCAAACTAACACACCAATGGCGATTGTGTGGCAAAGACTTCCGATACTCTGATAGATGTACCTGGTGTTGACACTTACATGAAGATGGGTGCAAAACACCGATTAGTATCCAGGTACTGTGACGTGGTTAATTACAATTGCGGAAGCTGGGTCTGAGTTTGGGGTTTGCTGTTGAGACAGACGCGGGATAAATGTCTCAGGGGGCGATCGCCCTGCTGACTCTTCAATTAAATCAGGTTTAGGAGCGATCGCCTTCGCAATACTTCGGACAGTTTTTTCAAGCCTCTGTAAGCTTTACAGTGCAAGCCTTCGCATTTTTAATCTTTTTTTCAAACTTAAGGCTAAACTTAAACTTTGAAAAAATAGTCCACACTAGAGCCAGTATGGGTTTCAGATATTCGATCATGCCTAAAACTGTCCGAAGTATTGCTTCGGGCAATTAAAATATAGGGGAGTTGCGATCCCTCTCTCTGTAAATTGGATTTAACTCGAATTTGGTATCATTGTCAAGATGTGCCATGCCAAAATATAAAACTATGCGGTCGCTATTAATGGTAATGGACTTTACCAGAAAAACGAGACGAAAGCCCCTAGCTTCAGATATGGGGATGAAGTCAGGCGCGGTTTCAACCGCCTTGAAA